>JAUYIZ010000336.1 GCA_030688615.1 Desulfobacterales bacterium
GGGAATTGCATTTTACCGCAAAGGAAATGTTGCCATGGCTGTCAAACACTTTAAAACAGCCCTGCAGATAAATCCGGACTATTCCATGGCCCGGGACAATCTTAAAAAAGCGCTGCTGGCGGCAGAATCGGAAAAACAGGATCCCAGGGGGACCCATTAAAAACCGCAAGGTGACCCCGAACCCCGGGGTGGTTGGCCATGTTGCAAAATTTGTTTGAGAAAAAATCGGTCGCAATGGCAACGGGATGGCTTCTGATCGGGACCCATTTTATGCTTTTCAGCCGATTATTGCCCAACGAGCAGGGCAAGCTGGGTCATGATTATGCCTATAACCTGCCCTTGTTGCTCGACGGGTATTACTGGTTTCTCAACAACGGCCTCTTTTCGGTGCCCTGGTTTACCCCCTCCTTCTGCGGCGGCATGCCGCTGCTGGCCAATCCGGCCACCTTCTATTTTTCCGCGGTCCAGTTCCTGACCTTTCTTTTCGACCCGCTGACCAGTATCCGCCTGACCTTTGTTCTCTTCGCCGCCCTGGGCTACTGGGGCTTCTACCTGCTGCTCGCCGGAGTCTTTTCGACCAGCAGGGCGGCGGCCATTCTGGGATCGGCGATCTTTTTGTTCAACGGGCTTTACGCCTACCGATTGGTCATCGGCCACCTGGAGTTCCATGCCTTCATGCTGGTTCCGTTTCTGGCGTATTTTCTGCTGTGCCGGCCTGCCGCCGGATCGGTTCTGCGAAAGTGGGCCGGGGTTGCCCATGTGGTCATGGCCGGGGTGTTGATCGCCTACATGTTCATGTCCGGCATGGCCCAGTTGCTGATCCCTTCTCTGATCTCGGTGGCGCTCCTGGGACTGTTAAAGGGGCTGACGGACCGCGCCGGGTTTTCCCTTTGCCACTTTGCCATCCGTTTTTCTGTGGCAGGGCTGCTGTCCCTGATGCTATCCGGGGTCAAGCTGGTCGCCGCCCTGGCCTTCCTGGAAAACTTTCAGCGGGCTTCCTATCTGCTGCCCGGGGTTTCCGAGCTGTCCCGCCTGCTTGTACTGGTGGGCCGGAGCCTGGCCCTGGGCGGGGGAGGGATCGACGCCAAAACGCTGATCAGCAACTATCAGTGGAACCTGGAGCGCCATGAATTTGAATACGGGGTGACTATCGTCCCTTTCCTGCTGATCGCCGGCGCAATACTGCTGGATCCGGGTAAATTTTCCAGATGGTGGCGTTCGGCGGGCCGCGCCCGACTCCTCGGGTATCTTGCCGCGATCCTGCTGCTGCTGCTTATCCCGTTGCCCCTGAATTTTTACAGCCCGGCCTGGAACCAGTTTCTCAAGTCTCTTCACCTGATCAAGAGCATCAGTAACTTTTTCCGGTGGTTCACTGTCTATATCCCCTTTCTGGCGCTGCTGGCCGCCCTGGTCCCCGATAGAACCCCGGCCCTCAAACCGATCCGCGCCATGGTAGTTCTCGTGGGATTATTGCTGCTGTTGGGCCAGAATCTTCTGACCGACCGCATCTTTTACCGTGGGGATAAAATATTGAATTATGACCCCGCCACCATCCGGGCCGCCTATAAAAAAACCAGCCGGGACGGCAAACCCCCGGTCATCAAGAACCTGGTGGCTCCGCGCACCTGGTCCGGGAAACCGATTCTCACCATCAACCGCAATGACGTCCTGGCAGTCGGCGACTCCCAGTTGCTCTGTTATGAACCCATGTTTGGTTTCCGCCTGGAGTTTTTCCCTTTCCAGACCATCCATCCCGGTCCGGCCCTGAGCGAGAGGTGGGGAATCCTTAACCTTAAGAATCCGGCCTGTTATATGTATCCTATGGAAAATCAGTGCGAGCCTGGAGACCATTTTCGGATCGAGCAGTGGCGTGAGGCGGAGCAGTTTCTCGCTTTCCGGCCCTTTACCTACCAGACGTCGAAACTTCAGAAGTGGGCCAACCGGGTCAGCCTGATCACTCTGCTGGCGATTGCAACTTTCGCGGCCGGCTGCCTGGCTGTATGGGCAAGGCAGAAAGCCAGGCCGAGGCGCCCGGGAGGTTAGGGGATATTGTTCCCGGGGCACCACCGGCCGGAATCCGGCCCCGGTGCGTTTTTTTATTTTTCACTTGTCAGGAAGCGATTTTTAAGTAATATGTGCTGCCTATGGGAAACATTTCTTTAATCTTACCCACCTATAACGAACGGGACAACATCGAAGCCCTGATTCACCGGATTTTTTCAGCCCTGGGAGATGCCGAAGTTATTGTGGTTGATGACGATTCTCCGGACCGCACCTGGCAAGCGGCCCAAGCCCTTTGCAACAGATATCCACAGTTGAAGGTTTTCCGCAGAACCCATGAAAGGGGGCTGCGCTCTGCGATTCAAGCGGGCATTGATCAGGCGGAAGGAATGTTTGTGGGTTGGATGGATTGTGACCTGTCCATGCCACCGGAAGTGTTTTTGGACATGGCCCGTTCCTCGGCCACGGCAGACCTTGTGGTGGGCTCCCGTTATATTCACGGAGGCAGCGACGAGAGGTCTTTTCTCAGACGTTTCTCCAGTCGAATCATCAACGGTCTGGGACATTTTCTGCTGAAAACCCGGACACGGGATTTAACCAGCGGCTTCATCCTGTGCCGGCACAGCCTGCTGGATCAAATACCCTTGCGCGGCAACTACGGCGAATATTGCATCGCACTTATCTTTACGGCCGAACGCGCCGGCTGGTCCGTCCTGGAAGTCCCCTACCGCTTTGATGAGCGCAAGATCGGTCAGAGCAAAACGTTTGAGGGTCTTTATTCTTTTTTATTTCTCGGGGCCACCTATGTCCGTATGATCCTGACATTGTTCCGGGAGAAAATAGTGAAATGAAAAATTGGTCCCAAAAGCCTCCGGAGGTTAATCCTAATGGAAACAGTGACACATGAAGATAAAATCGTTGCCCTGGTCGTTCGGTCCGGTGATTCTTTTCCGGGCGTGACGTTTGTCACGCCACCGGAGTTTTCACAGCAGCTGGGCTTTTTGAAACACACCGCCGGACATGTTATCCAGCCGCATACCCACAACAAGGTCGTCCGCGAAGTGGTCAGCACCCAGGAGGTGCTTTTCATCAAAAAAGGCACGGTCAAGGTTTTGCTCTACACCCAGACGCGCGCCCTTTTGAGAGAGCTCATCGTAAGGGCCGGGGATGTTATCCTGCTGGCTTCCGGAGGCCATGGGTTTGAAATTCTGGAAGATTCGGAAATGATCGAAGTAAAACAGGGCCCTTACCTGTCCGATGTGCTGGACAAAACAAAGTTTACCCTCTCGCGGCCGGAAAAATGAGACTTTTCAAGTAAAGGTCCCGGATCTTTTCCAGTTGAGACAGGTAGTTGAAAGTTTTTACGCCGGGCCAGTCGCCGCCAGGGCGCCGGTGCCGACGGTAATAGGCCAGCAGGTCTTCGAACGTGTCCAGATCGTCCCAGAAGGCGAGCAGTCTGGTTTTCATGGCGCTTCCGGCCGCGATGGCAAGCGTTTTATCCAGGACCGCAGCCGTGCTCCAGGGGATATTGCAGAACAACTCCGGGTGCGGCTCGCGCAGGCCCACCAGGTAATACCCGCCGTCATGACAGGGCCCGAAAACCGCATCGGCCTGACCGGACATCAGGCTGCCAAAGGCCTCCTGAACGATGGAGCCCGGCAGATCCGGGCTGTCGCTGTCCATGACAGTGACCGCGTCATAGCCCTCGGTAAATTTCTCTGCGAAAATGTGAGTTAACCGCTGGCCCAGGTCTTTACCGTTCTGGGGGAACAGGGCATATCCTTTGCAGGCAAACCGGGCAAAATATGTTGCCGCATCTTCCGGCGTGTAGGAAATCGCCAGATCGATGCCCTTGAGCGCTGCCATCTCCTCGATTCTGTCCCCAAGAAAGCAGCGGTACAGGTCCGCAGCCGTCTCAGGCGCCAGATGCATGCACAGACGTGTCTTCACCTGTCCCGGAACCGGGGCTCTGGCGGCCACCACCAGCAGCAATCTGTCCGGTTTTTTAGATGTCAAACATCAGTCCTTTTGCCGGGCCTCGGTAACAAATATCAGCGCGCCCAGAAGCAATACCACCGCAGTGATGCCGGCAAGCCCCACGGCAACGGCGCCTCCCAATGCCCCGGCAATGGCCCCGAAAATCAGGCTGCCGGAAGGACCTGCGCCCGCACAGACCTCGCGCAGCGACA
>JAUYIZ010000341.1 GCA_030688615.1 Desulfobacterales bacterium
AACCTTTAACGGGGTGGCAGCATGGCAGGCAAAAAGAGCGCAATAAAATCCAATGCGACAAATAGTTACAAGCATCCCACCTCGAGCGCTTTAATGCGGCCGGAAGTGGGGACCCAGGCACAGTTTCGCAAGAAAAAAGAGCCGGTAAAATATCGATACGATTCATCCCTGGACCCTGCGATGTCCTGGGATGAGGGCAATGCGGCACGCGAACAAGGCGAAGCTTATTTAAGCGAAATGTTGGAGCGCATTTCACAGCTTGGTGAATTGCTGGCGACGGCTGATGAAAACGGCCTGTCCATTGATAAAGTGGAAAAAGCCGGAAAGGAACTGGTCGCTGCTCAAGCGGCAGCCTCAAGCCTCAAAACCATGTCAGCGCCCTTTTTGAACTGGTCCGGAAAGGCGGAGCAGGCCGAATTCGACGTGCCGACACTGCCGCTGTTTATCCATGAGCGCTTGAGCACCCAGGCCATCATCGAGACCCTGCGCGGCCATAAAAAAGGGTTTGAACAGCTCGATCTGTTTTCCGATCCCCGGCATTCCATCGCCGACCAGGTGCTCAAGGCTTACGAGCACCGGGACAAGTGGGTCAACCGGATGATCCTGGGTGATTCTCTGGTGGTAATGAACTCTCTACTGCATTATGAGGGGATGGGGGGGCAGGTGCAGATGATCTATATGGACCCACCCTATGGCGTAAAATTCGGGTCCAATTTCCAGCCCTTTATCCGCAAGCGGGACGTTAAGCACAACGATGATGACGATATGACTTATGAGCCGGAGATGGTGCAGGCGTATCGGGATACGTGGGAGTTGGGGCTGCATTCGTGGCTGACGTATCTGAGGGATCGGCTGATGCTGTGCCGAGAACTGCTCCATTCAAGCGGTAGTATTTTCGTCCAGATAGGGGATGAGAATGTGCATCATGTCAGGGAAGTTATGGATGAGGTTTTTGGTGCTGAAAATTTTGTGGCAATAATCTCATTTCAAAAGAGCACGCCCCTTTCAAAGGCATTACTGCCCACTACTTGTGATTACATATTATTTTTTGCAAAAGGCAGATCGATAGTTAAATACAAACAGTTATTTACAAAAAAAAATCAAGGCGAGGCCGGTGCAAGTAGATATAATAAAGTGATTACAAATGAGGGTCGAGTATTATTGCTCGATAGCTATGAAGGGGAACTTAGCAAAGTTAGAATTTTCACTGATTCTGATTTAAGTGCTCAAACTGAAAGCGCAATAAATGCATTTGAATTCAATTTCGGAGGAAAAAAGTACCTTCCAAGCAAAGGCAGACATTGGCAAACACATTTGGAAGGGCTTAAAAGGTTAGCAAAGGAAAAGAGGATATTAGTCCAGGGGAATAGGTTAAGATATATTAGATATTTTGATGATTTTCCTGTAAACCCTATAAATAATATTTGGACAGATATAGGAGGAATTCAAAGTAGGAGCGATCCTAAAATATATGCGGTTCAAACAAGCACAACAGCCATCCAACGCTGTATTCTCATGACCACTGATCCCGGCGATCTCGTTCTCGACCCCACCTGCGGTTCCGGCACCACCGCCTATGTGGCAGAGCAGTGGGGCCGTCGCTGGATCACGACGGATGTCAGCCGGGTGCCGCTGGCCCTGGCCCGCCAGCGCTTATTGACAGCTACGTTTGACTACTACGAACTTAAGGATGAAAGCACCGGCCCTGCAAGCGGGTTCGTGTACAAACGTAAGCAAAATAAAAAAGGCGAAGAGGTCGGCGGTATTGTCCCACATATTACCTTAAAAAGTGTTGCCAACAACGAACCGCCCGCAGAAGAGGTGCTTGTAGACCGGCCGGAGATCGTAAATAAGGTCACCCGGGTCACCGGACCCTTTGTATTCGAGGCCACCATCCCGACCCCCATGGACTGGGAGACGCCTGGGGATAAGGGCGGTGAAGTGCGGGAGGATCAGGCCACCTTTGAAGACCGCATGGTGGAGGTGCTGCGCAAGGTCAAAACGATTAATCTTTCCGGCAACCGCAAGGTCGTTTTGAAAAATGTGCGGGTGCCGGCCAAGTCCCTCAGCCTGTCCGCCGAAGCGCTGGCCAATGGCGATGAGAGTAAAGACCAAGAGCTGAGCGGCAAGCCGGTGGCCTTTGTTTTCGGCCCGGAAAACGGCGCGGTCAGCGAACGGCTGGTTTACGAGGCGGCCTTTGAGGCCCATGGCAAGCAGTACGCGCACCTTTTTGTGGTGGGTTTCGGCATCGAACCCAATGCCCGGATGCTGGTGGAAAAATGTCATGCGGTCATGGGGATTGCCGCCACATACGTGGAAGCCACGCGGGATTTGATGATGGGCGACCTGTTGAAAAACATGCGGTCTTCCCAGGTATTTTCTGTGTGCGGCCTGCCGGAAATCGAGATCGTTAAAACTAAAGACGGCAAATCCCAGGTCAAGCTGCTGGGATTGGATGTCTTTGACCCCATCAGCATGCAAAGCGACACCCGGCGGGGTGATGACGTGCCGGCCTGGTTTCTGGACACGGATTATAACGGTCGGGTTTTTCATGTGTGCCAGGCTTTTTTCCCGCGCACCGGCGCCTGGGACAACCTGAAAAAGGCGCTCAAGACGGATTATACGGCGGATGTGTGGGATCATTTGGCCGGTGATACTTCCGCGCCTTTTGAAAAAGGAGAAACCGGCAGAATCGCCGTAAAGGTCATCGATGTCCGCGGCAACGAGCTGCTGGTCGTTAAAGAGCCCAAGGAGGCCGGAAAATGATCCGTTCGGTGACGATCCGCCGTTTTAAACGCTTTGAGGAAATCACTTTTGACCTCAACGGCCGGCATGTTGTGTTAGCAGGACCCAATAACATGGGCAAAACAACGATTCTTCAGGCCATCTCCGCCTGGACGCTATCTTTTAAGAAATGGAAAGAACGCAACGATTTTCGCAAACATGGCGGCTATTACGCCAAGGTCCCCATTGCGCGGCAGGCATTTTCCGCCGTGCCCCTGCGGCGCTTTGATCTGATGTGGGCAAATCGCCACTACAAGGGCAATATTGAGATCGAGATAAAATCCACGGCCGGCTGGTCCATCACCATGGAATTTATTGCCGACAGCACGGAACAGATCTTTGTGCGACCGGTTCAAAGCGTAGATTCCGGTGTGCTGCGGACGGCAGATATACCATCGGTGTTCGTGCCTGCCATGACGGGCCTCAGCAAAGAGGAGCCCTTATATGCCAACCCGGAAACCGTTGCCGATCTTTTGGGCCAGGCCAAACCGGGCGATGTCCTGAGAAATTTGCTGCACCAGGCGCATCAATCCCAAACCGCATGGGCAGAATTATGTCGCTCGATCCAAAATCTGTTTGGATACCAGCTAATTCCTCCTGATGCGGCCGGCGCATATATTGTGGCTGAATATCGGGTCGGGCCGGACGGGCCCGAATTTGACATATCCAGCGGCGGCAGCGGTTTTCAACAAGTGCTGATGTTGCTTACTTTTTTAAACATCCGCCCGGCCACCGTTCTGCTGCTGGATGAGCCGGACGCGCATCTGCATGTTATTTTGCAGGATTCGATTTACGGCGAACTGCGTGCCGTGGCCGAACGGCAGCGATCGCAATTGGTAATAGCAACGCATTCCGAAGTGATAATCGATTCTGTTGAACCCCGCGAATTATGGGTCGTTCTCCAATCGGCGCGTCCTCTGGCTGAAGATGCGGAAAAAAGCAGTCTGATAAAATCGCTGCGCGTGCTTTCAAATACCGACATCATGTTGGCCAGGGAAGCCGAAGGCATCTTATATCTTGAGGGACATACGGATCTGGATATCCTGCGGGCCTGGGCGAAAGCATTAGGGCACCGATCGGCGGACTTGCTTAAACGCGTGTTTTGGAAACCCACCGTTTGGGAAACAAGGACGGGTGCCGATGGCATCCAGGTCAGGGACCATTACGATGCCCTAAAACTTGTCCGCGAAGACCTCCCGGGTCTCGTGTTGCTGGATGGCGACACGCGGGCGCCGTCAACACCCATCAAAGGCCAAGGGTTGCAGCGGCTGCGCTGGAATCGGTATGAAATAGAAAACTACCTGGTACACCCTGAGGCCTTAAAGCGTTTTGTGGAACAAAAAGTCGGCTTCGAGGCTGCCCATCCCCACCTGGAAGATCTTCAACGCCATTTTGAGGAAACCTATCCGCCGGCCTTTATAAAAAACCCGCTGAAAGACACCCCCTATCTAAAAAACACCAAGGCGCGCACGGATCTTCTCCCTCCCGCACTGGATGCCGCCGGATTGCCGGGGTTTCCCTATACCGGCTACTACGAGATCGCGGCGCTAATGAAACCTGGCGAGATCCATCCGGAAGTGGTTGAAAAACTCGACCTTATCATGGAGGCTTTCGGCCTATGACCGGTTTTGAAGTCAAAAACCCCATTTTAAACTCGCCGTTTGACGAACCCAAGTCCTACTGGCAGATCGAAGAGGGCCAGGAACCCGTGGAAATGCCGGGTCGCCGGCCGGCCAAGTATTTTTACCGTCCGCCTGGAACTGCGGCCGAAGGAAACGACGTCGGCACGGCGATTGAACTTAAGATGGTAAATCGCATCCGCCACCGTCTGGATGAATGGCGCAAGCTGGCACTAAAGGGCGAGGGCGGGGTGACCCGGACCACCATGGAGCTGCTGAATTACTGGCGACGGGAAGGCCGCGAGATGCGACTGTTCTTTGCCCAGCTTGAGGCGGCCGAAACGATTATATTCCTCAATGAGGCCCGCTCCGATTTTTTGCAGGGTATCGATGTACCTCCGGACCAGCCCACACCCCAGCAGCAGGCCGAAGGGGCATCGGCATTCAAACGTTTTGCCACCAAAATGGCAACCGGCGCCGGAAAGACAACGGTCATGGCCATGCTGGCCGCCTGGTCCATCATCAACAAAATCAACGACCGCAGCGATGCGCGGTTCAGTGATACCGTGCTGGTGGTATGCCCTAACGTCACCATCAAAAACAGACTTCGCGAGATCGACCCCGCTGAAGGTGAGGCCAGCGTTTACCGCACCCGGGACCTGGCGCCTCCCCACCTGATGCCGGTATTGACTCAGGGGCGTGTCCTGGTGACCAACTGGCACATCTTTGAGCGCCACACCATTCAGGTGGGAGGCGTGCCGGCCCGGGTAAGTAAAATCGGCGTCCCCTTGCGAACCACCGAAGCGATCAGCATCGGCCCCAAGACCACCACCGCGCGCGGCACTCGATACTTAACCGAGGCCGACCTTCGGCGTCAGATCGACCTCGGACTTTTAAAAATTATCAGCGAGGATCGTGACAAGAAAGGGTTTCTTAAAAAAGTAAGGGTGGAATCTTTCCGCTACGTGGAAAGCGATACGAAATGGCTTGAACGGGTATGGGGCCGGAAGCTTGGCGCGAAGAAGAATATCCTGGTCATGAACGACGAGGCCCACCATGCGTATCGCATCAAATTCGAAGAAACAGGATCGCAACCGAGCCTGTTTGAAGATGCCGAAGAGATCGAGACGCAACAGGAATTTTTGCGGCAAGCAACGGTCTGGGTTGAAGGGCTGGATCGTATCCATCGGCTGCGTGGCATCAACCTTTGTGTGGACCTTTCGGCCACCCCTTTTTATCTGGCCAGCTCCGGTCGGGATGCCAACCGACCCTTTCCCTGGGTGGTGAGTGAGTTTGGGTTAACCGATGCCATCGAATCCGGTCTTACCAAAATTCCTCAACTGGCGGTCCGTGATCCCAGCGGAGCTGAAATTCCCGGATTTTTTAATATCTGGCAATGGATCATACCCAAACTGACGCCGGCTGAAAGGGGCGGGCGCAAGGGCAGCCCCAAGCCGGAGGCCATATTAAAGTATGCCAACCATCCCATTACCATGTTAGGGGGGCTTTGGGAGGAAAAGCTTGAACAATGGAAAGAGGAGTCGGATGATCCGCGTCCGCCGGTCTTCATCTTCGTCTGCAAAAACACAAGTATTGCCAAAATTGTTTATGAATGGCTGGCGCTTGACCAGCGGCCCACCGGAATACCAGCGGCCAAACTTGAGGGGTTTAGAAATACGCAAGAACATAGCCGCACCATCCGCGTTGACACCAAGGTGATCCAGGAAACCGATACGGCCGGGGCCAAAACCGATGAGATGCAATGGATGCGGATAACCCTGGATACGGTGGGCAAGCTCGAATGGCCGGCGGATCGACAGAAGCGGCCGATCTTTCCGGAAAATTTCGAGGCGCTTGCCCAAAAACTGGGCCGGCCATTACACCCTCCCGGACGGGATGTTCGGTGTATCGTCAGTGTCGGGATGTTAACCGAGGGGTGGGATTGCAATACGGTCACCCACATCATCGGACTGCGGCCCTTCATGTCGCAACTGCTTTGCGAGCAGGTGGTCGGCCGAGGACTGCGCCGGACGAATTATGCCATAGATCCGGAAACAGGCAAGTTTTCAGAAGAGGTCGCTAAGATTTTCGGCGTGCCCTTTGAAGTGATTCCATTTAAGGCCAATGCCGGCGGTTCTTCGCAACCCAAGGAAAAACGCCATCATGTATATGCAGTTGCCGGGAAAGAGGCCTACCGCATCGAATTTCCGCGTGTCGAGGGCTATACCCAGGCGATTCAAAACCGCATCAGTATCGACTGGGAAAAAGAACCGGTATTTTATCTGGACCCGATCAATATCCCACCGGAAGTACAAATGAAGGCTTCGCTGCCGGCGAATTCCGGCCGGCCGACATTATCCGGTCCTGGAAAATTGGAAGATGTTTCCTTGAATCCCTTCCGCCGGAAAAGACGCAAGCAGGAGCTGATATTTGAACTCGCCACAACCCTGACACGCGAATATCTGGCACATGCAGACACAGCGCTTTCTCCCCACGTATTGTTTCCCCAACTTATCAAGATCGTCGGCCGGTATCTTGATGAAAAAGTAATTGTACAGCCGCCGGCCGATCTCAGGGACGTTTTTCTTTCCCCATATTATGGTTGGGTGATTGAAAACATGGTCCAAGCCATAACGCCGGACACTTCTCAGGGAGAAGCACCCGAAGTGCCAAAATATGAGCGACATCGGAAACCAGGCGCCACGGATGAAGTCGATTTTTGGACGAGCCGTGAAGTTCGCGAAGTAGTCCATAGCCACCTGAATTATGTTGTTGCC
>JAUYIZ010000113.1 GCA_030688615.1 Desulfobacterales bacterium
GTTGTCCTCACCGGGCGGAAAATAAGTCTTTATAAATGCCAGATTATAGGATATGAATTTGGCTATATGGATTATCGGCGGCAATCTGCCGGATGATTTTATGATAATCAGAGCCCATCCATAAATGAGATAGTTTTTGCAAGATCAAGGCCGGCGAGAATTTCAACCGGAAGAATACATTGAGTATTTTGAGGATTGAAATTCGAAGCCCAACGCAGATATTGCGGAAAATAGCCTTTTATGGATGGGCACTAATCAGGAATTACCGAGGAAGGGACCTTTTATGAAAAAAGTATTACTCATCGCCGCCGGCCTTGTGGTCACCCTGTTGCTCTGGGCATGGATTTCCTATTACCCCAACTGGCTCTGGTTCGAGGCGCTGCGCTATTCGTCCGTGTTCTGGACGCTTCTGTTAAGCAAATTCGGCCTTGGCATATTGATCTGGTTGATCGTCATGGTGTTAATCGTGCTCAACATCTATGTGGCCATCCGTTTAACCTCAAAGGGCCAGCCTGCCGTGCGCCTGGAATCCGGGGACGGTGTGCGTCCGCTCATATCGAGTCAGATTTTAAACCCCACCCTGATCGTGGGGATTCTTTTTGCCAGTTTCATGTTTGCCTCCAAAGGCGCCGATTATTGGGACCTGGTACTGCGTTTTTTCCATCAATCCCCCTTTGGCGAAACAGACCCGATTTTTCACAAGGACATCGGCTTTTATGTGTTTTCCCTGCCTTTTTACGTGATGCTCCAAAAGGGCTTGCTTTTCGCCTTTATCCTTGCCGCCGTGGCCAGCATCTACATTTACGTCAAGAACGGCACCCTTCAGGTCACGGGGATGACGGTCCCGGCCGAAGGAAAGCCGCCCACGCTGCCCGAATTTAGCATTCAACCGGCCGTGCAGAAACACCTGATTTTTCTGGGCGCCGTCATCGCACTGATTTTTGCCTGGGATTATTATTTAAAAACCTATCATATCCTCTATTCCACGCGGGGCGCTGTTTTCGGCGCCGGTTACACGGATGTGAATATCCGCATTCTGTCTTTCAAGGCTTTAGCTATCGTGTCCATCGGCTTTGCTTTGATGCTCTTTTTTAATGTGTCCAAGCCCAGAATGAAAATCCTTCTGGTCAGCGGCGGCAGTTGGATCGGGGCGGTGTTGATTTTAAGCCTGGTCGTCCCGTTTCTGGTGCAAAAATTTGTGGTAAAGCCCAATGAGCTCAAAAGGGAACTGTCCTACATTAAAAATAACATTGATTTTACCCGCAACGCGTATAACCTGAACCGGATCATAGAGGGCACCCTTGACGTCACCGATCAGCTCACCGCGGAAGATATCGCCGCGCATAAAACAACCATTCAGAACATCCGCATATGGGATGAACGGCCCCTGCTTCAGACCTATCGGCAGATTCAATCCATACGGCTCTATTATAATTTTAATGACGTGGATGTGGACCGCTATCAGATCAACAACCAATACCGCCAGATCATGTTGTCTGCCCGTGAGCTGGTGGTGGATCAGCTTCCTGCCCAGGCAAAGACCTGGGTGAACCGGCACCTGATCTATACCCACGGCTACGGTTTGGCCGCAAGTCTGGTCAACGAGGTGACGCCGGAAGGTTTGCCCCGCCTGCTCATCAAGGATCTTCCCCCCGCCTTTGATGTTGACCTGAAAATTGACCGCCCTGAAATATATTACGGCGAAAAAACAGACGATTATGTTTTGGTCAAGACCAAAACACAGGAATTTGACTACCCCAAAGGGGAAAAAAATGTCTATGCCGACTATCAGGGAAGCGGGGGCGTGCTCATCAAGTCCTTCATGAACCGGCTCTTGTTTGCCATTGAATTTATGGACCCGCAAATATTGTTTACCGGCTATCTGGGCCCGGAAAGCAGGATCATGTTCAACCGGCGCATCGACCAGCGGGTGAATGTGATCGCCCCGTTTCTTGATTATGACAGCGATCCCTACATTGTCGTGTCCGAAGGAAAGCTCTACTGGATGATCGATGCCTACACCACATCCAATATGTACCCGTATTCCCGCAGGGTTTATTATCAGTCAAAAAAGAAAACGATAAATTACATCCGCAATTCGGTCAAGGTCACCGTCGATGCCTATAACGGGGATGTGTCCTTCTATGTGGTGGATGAAAAAGACCCGGTGGTGAAAACCTATGCGAAAATCTTCCCGGATCTGTTTAAGCCGTTAGAGCAGATGCCGGCGGATTTAAAGAAACACGTCCGCTATCCCAAAGATCTGTTCAAAATTCAGGCCGACACCTATAAAACCTACCACATGACGGACCCCCAGGTTTTTTATAACCAGGAAGACCTGTGGCAGACTCCCGATGAACTCTACGGGGACAACCGGGAAGAGATGCAGCCTTATTATATCATCGTGAAACTGCCCAAGGCGGAAAAAGAGGAGTTTCTCCTGATGCTGCCGTTTACCCCTTCCAAAAAGGACAACATGATCGGCTGGCTGGCTGCCAGGAGCGATCTGCCCAATTATGGCAATCTGCTGGTTTATAAATTGTCCAAGGAAAAACTGGTCTTCGGCCCCATGCAGATCGAAGCCCGGGTGGACCAGCAGACGGAAATATCCAGGGAATTGAGCCTGTGGGGCCAGAGAGGCTCCAGGGTCATCCGGGGAAATCTTTTGGTCATTCCCATCGGGAACTCCTTCATCTATGTGGAGCCGATCTACCTGGAAGCAAAACAGGAGGAAACATCCCAGGGCGCATCTTCCTCTCAACCCTCGGGCGGACTGGGGAAACTTCGCCCGCAACCGGCAGGCGATTCTTCCAGGTCGCAACATTCCCAGACCGCCGCGCTGCCGGAGTTGAAGAGAGTCATTGCCGCCTTCGGCAACCGGGTGGTGATGGAAGAAACCCTGGACCTGGCCCTGAAGGCCATCTTCAACCAGGAAATATCCGTTGAAAGGCCCGCTGCGCCGAAGGCATCCGGCGATTTAACCGTGTTGCCCCTCGGTCGGCAGGCGCTGGAACATTACAATAAGGCCAGGGACCTGCTGCGCGAAGGCAGGTGGGCCGAGTACGGGCAGGAGATTGAGCAACTGGAGAACATCCTGAAAAAAATGGCTGTGACGGCCAAAGGAAATTAGGGATTCCGTCCGCCCAAACCTTCTCCCCCGGGGGGAGAGGGCAGGGTGAGGGGGGCCCGTTCGAGGTGCTTATGCAGTGCATTCTGGTGACCGGCGGATGTGGGTTCATCGGGGCAAATTTTATCCGTTTTCTTCTCGAAGATACGGACTTTTCAGGACGGATCATCAATGTGGACGCCCTGACCTATGCGGGAAATCCCGAGAATCTTGAGGGCCTCGACCGGCGGTTTCCCGACCGCTACCGCTTTGTTCACGCGGATGTCTGCGACCGTGAAAAAATGGCGGAAATTTTTACCACCTACCCCGTGGACACGGTATGCCATTTTGCCGCCGAATCCCATGTGGATCGTTCGATTGTCGCGCCGGATGCCTTTATCCGGACCAATATCATGGGCACCTTCAATCTGCTGGAACTGGCCAGAACGCATCAAGACCGCTTGGCGCTTTTTCACCATGTCAGCACCGACGAGGTCTTTGGTTCGCTGGACGAGACCGGGCATTTTACGGAAAAGACCCCTTATGATCCCAGCAGCCCCTATTCCGCCTCGAAGGCCGCCTCGGATCATCTGGTCCGAGCCTATCATCGAACCTATAAAATTCCCGTTACCCTGTCCAACTGCTCGAACAATTACGGCCCCTACCAGTTTCCGGAAAAACTGATTCCGCTGATGATACTCAATGCCCTGGAGGGCCGGCCGCTGCCGGTTTACGGTGACGGCCGCAATGTTAGGGACTGGCTGTACGTCAAAGATCACTGCCGGGCGATCTGGATGATCATGCAGCAGGGCCGATGGGGGGAAACTTACAACATCGGCGGCCGCAGTGAGATGAAAAATATTGACGTGGTCCGGATGATTTGCGACCTGCTGGACGAAATGGCGCCTCCAGACGGTAAAATGTCCCGCAGAAACCTCATATCCTTTGTCAAGGACCGGCCGGGACATGACCTGCGGTATGCCATGGATAGTTCCAAGCTGGAAACAGAAACCGGCTGGAAGCCGGCAGAGTCCTTTGAATCCGGGCTTAGAAAAACGATCGAGTGGTACCTGGCCCACAGCAGCTGGGTCGGCCGCGTCAGGGACGGAGAATATCAGACCTGGATGGACCGCCAGTACCCGGAAATGCGGGGAAGGAAAGGGTCCGCATGAAACAGGCCCGGGACTATATCGTATTTCCGCTGGACGTGCCCACCGTTACCGAAGCCAGGCGGTTTATCCGCCTGCTGTCCGATCATGTGGGCATGTTCAAGGTGGGATTGGAGCTTTTTATCAGCGCCGGCCCCAAGATTGTTCACTATATTCATGCTGCCGGAGCTGCCCGTGTTTTTCTGGACCTGAAACTTCACGACATCCCGGAAACGGTGTTCCGTTCCATGGAGCGGATTGCACAACTGAAGGTTTCATTTGCTACGGTTCACTGCGGGGAAACACAGCAGATGCTTGCATCGGCGGTGGCGGCGGCCGGTAAAAACGTCAGTGTTTTAGGCGTCACCGTTTTGACCAGCGTGGCGCCTGAAGATATCCAGACCGCAGGATACCGCCAAGAATATGCCGCGGACATATCCCGGCTGGTCCTCAAGCGGGCCGCAGCCGCCAAGGCTGCCGGCTGCGCCGGAGTGGTCTGTTCGGGTCAGGAAGTCAGCGCCATCAAAGAGAATTTGGGCCGGGAGTTTATTGCGGTCACCCCCGGGATACGCCCCCTGTCTGAGGACACTACAGCCAATGACCAGAAACGCGTGACCACTCCTGCCCAGGCCATTGAGAACGGATCGGATTATCTGGTGATCGGCAGACCGATCCGGGACGCCCTGGACCCCCGGCAAGCCGCCCTGAGAATCCAGCGGGAAATCGGGCGGAGCCTGACCGGTCTTGACACAGGCTGGAAAAGATGATACAAAAGAAGACAGACCTGACCATTACCTGAACGGTTGCCTTTAAATTCGGTACGTTATCCAGATGAAATCGCTACAGTAAGGGAGGGAAAATGGGATTGATTATATCTTTTATGCAGGCCGTTGTTTTCTTTTTTATATTTTTATCATTTTCATTTCCGGCCGCCGCCGACGAACCTTATGCCTTTAAAGACATTGAGCTGGGTTCACACATCACCAAAGTTTACGGCGAAGGAAGCTTCAGGTGCGCCAAAACCAATTCCCCCTTTGCGGATAAAAGCTGCCGTTTAGCCGATGCGCACTCCGGTGAGGAAAGCATCGGGGGAATCCCCGTTAGCAACGTTTCGTTATATTATGTCAAAGACAACCTGACCTCCATCGTCATTACTTTTGCGGGAAAGCATTTTAACACGGTCAGAGACGCGATTAAAAAAAGATATGGCGCCTATCGTCATTACACCACCGAAACCTATGTGGACGGCATCGGGGAATTGTTTGAAGGGTATGTCTATGAATGGGATAACAAGGTCTCCATGATCGATGCAATCCAGCATTTTTCAAGAAGAAATAATTCTGCGGTTCTGTATCAACTGAGCAGTTATTTTACCCGGTAGATGCAGAGATTGACTTCCGGACTGCCAAGCATCCCCCATGCCCGCTGGAAATACAATGCGCTGCCTTGACGCCCATGTCCATTGCGGCATTTACGACCGTTCCAAGCTTTGGGCCTTTGACGACTATCTGCCTCATGTGGAAGGCACTCCCATCACCGGGGCGGTGCTTTTAGCGTTCCCGGACCAGATCTATGACCGATGGGATCCCAACTTCAAGGACACGCATGAATGGCGGATGCGGCGCAAATCTGCCAACAAATATCTTCTGACCCTGAGGGCTGAGAACTTCACCGTATTTCCGTTTTTTTTCATCTGGAACGATTTTGCCTGGGAGGATATCACCCCGGAATACTGGGGGGTTAAATGGCACCGGCATGCCAACGAGCCGGTGTATAATTATGACGACCCCCGGTGCCGCCAGGTCATCCAAAAAATCCGCGAACTTAACCTGCCGGTGCTTTTTGAGGATGATCTGCCCAACACCGTCCGTTTTATCCGGGAACTTGCGACCGATGTCACGGTGATTATCCCTCACATGGGGTTTCTCAACGGCGGCTACCGGAATATTCTGGATCAGGGACTGTTCCAGCAGCCGAACGTATATACCGATACCAGCCTGGCATCCTTCGGCGAGATTATGGATTATGTGCAACGATACGGAGAAGAGCGGATTCTGTTCGGTTCGGATTTTCCCTTCGGAGATCCGGCCAAGGAATTGGACAAGGTGCTGCGACTTCCCATCCCGCGGGAAAAGCAGGAAGCGATAGCCGGGTTGAACCTGCTGCGCCTGATGTCCCGGGTCAAGCGTGCGTAAAGAAGATGAAACTTTCCGACCGCATAACCCTATCGCCTGTCCCGGGCTCCCGGCTCCTCATGTTCCGGGGGGATACGGTGACTTTCACGCTGCTGCTGACGGAAAACCGCAAGGGTGCGGCCTATCTGCGCACCAATATCGGGCGGGCCGATATTACCCGTACAGAGATTATCCGGAGCGTCCGGTATAATGATCCGCCCCTGGGAAGCGATTGGTTCGACATCCCCATGGTGCGGATCGAACCGCGGCTTTTCAGGCTTGTGCTGCCTTTATGCCGGGAAGGACATTTTGAGGCCAAGGGCTGTTTCGTTTCCACGGACGACCGGGAAGCATACTGGCCTGCGGGGCCGAACGTCACCATCAACGTGGAACCTGCCGACACCTGCTGCGCCAATATTATCTACAATGTTTTTGTGCGGCAGTTCGGACCCAATAAAGCCGGCGGGTTTTTTGAAAACATCCCGCCCGCATGGGTTGACGGTCTGGACCGTTCCGGTTACACTGTGATCCCGCCGTCAGGGACTTTTCGGGATCTCATCACAGAACTCGACTTCATCGTGTATGAGCTCGGATGCCGTATTTTACAACTGCTTCCCGT
>JAUYIZ010000359.1 GCA_030688615.1 Desulfobacterales bacterium
AGCCCCAAGCCCCCTAAGAACTGTGCATGAGACTTTCACCTCACACAGCTCAAGCCTCTGAGAAGGTCTCCCTTGTGGGAATTCCCGCAAATAAAAATTTGCTTCATGTTACTGTATGACTGTCGAAATAGCCAGAGGCATACAGGGCGCACCAGCCGAAGCCGTCATTTGCTTTCCCTGTTTTCATCCGATTCACTCATAGTTCCCATGACCAAAGACCCGCTGAACGTCTGCCTCCTTTCAGAGCCGGGAATATTTCACCCGGTATCCTGACCATTACAGCCGGGCATTCGCTTCTTTCAGCATCCTATTCCAGCCCGCCAACAGCATGCCTTGCGGTTAGCCTGCCCAAAGGGCGACGGGACTGGGTTTCCACGTTCCACATAGTTGATCCTATGGATGACTTAGTACATGTTGGCATAAATATTATGACGTATAAATGTTGCAAGTTTTACTTTTTTTTGGTACAATCGTTTTCCCAAGGAGGAAGTGATTATGCCAAGAAAAAGCCCAAACAGGATCTTTTTGACGGCAGATGAAAAAAAGTACTTACAGGCTATCGCACGAAAATATACGTCACCGTATAGGGATGTCATGCGTGCCAGGATCATCCTTCTTGCCTCCGATGGCATTTCAAATAAGGAAATCGGGCAACGGCTCCATTTGCCGCGCCAAATCGTCTCGAAATGGCGTAAACGCTACTTCGAAGAACGACTGGCCGGACTTCAGGAAAGGCCAAGGCGCGGAAGACCCGGCGCTTTTTCCCCCTGAAATCATTGTTGCCGTTAAAGCCCTTGCATGCCAATTGCCAAAGCAACTCGGACTCCCTTTTTCCAAGTTTACGCACGATGAAATCGCTCAGCAAGTCACAAAACAGGGAATTGTGGCTTCCATCAGCGGAAAAACCGTCTGGCGCTGGTTGAGCAAGGATGCCATTCGGCCTTGGTGTTATCGCAGTTGGATTTGGCCGAGGGATCCAGATTTTGAACAAAAAGCTGGTAGAGTTCTTGATTTGTACCAAGGATTTTGGAAAGGCAAGCCTTTGGGCCGTAATGATTTTGTTATATCCTCGGATGAAAAAACCAGCATTCAGGCTCGTCATCGTCTGGTACCGGTTACCGCACCGGCGCCCGGACGTTATGGTCGTGTTGAGCATGAGTATGAAAGAAGAGGGGCTTTGGCTTACATGGCGGCTTGGGATGTTCAACAGGCAAAGGTTTTTGGTTTGTGCAGAACTTCTACCGGAATCCAAAGCTTTCATGACTTGGTCGACCTTGTTATGAGCATGGAGCCCTATCGATCGGCGCACCGGGTCTTTTGGATAACCGACAATGGCTCCTCGCACAGAGGCCAGTCGTCTATCAAACGTCTCAAAAACTGGTATTCCAATGCGATTCAAGTGCATACGCCCATTCATGCAAGCTGGCTTAACCAGGTAGAAATCTATTTTTCTGTACTACAGAGGAAGGTGCTATCACCTAACGACTTTGAAAGCATTGAAGACCTTGAAAATAGCATTCTAAGTTTTCAGACAATGTATGAACAAATTGCAAAGCCTTTCAAATGGAAGTTCACCCGAAAGGATCTTAAAAATGTACTAGCCAAGTGTACTGAAGAGCAAAAATTGGCGGCATAAAAATACGTCACCGAATTTTCGCCCCAGAGCACTAAGGGTGAAGATAATCTATTGAGTCGTGGGTATCCCAAAATGCTCTTTCTTCTTTTAAACTTGATTATTCCCCGCAGCTTGCTGCGGGGTCAATTCCTATGATAATTAGGAATTATGTCCAATGATACAGTAAGAAAAGGATATCACTGCGCCTGGCAGATTCATTACCATATTGTATTTCCAGTGAAATATCGCAAAACGTTGATAGATCAACAAGTGACAGAAATTATAAAAGAAACTGCCAGCGACATAACGGATAGATATGCAATCGATCTGGAAGCTCTTGGTTTCGACAAGGATCATATTCATTTGCTCTGCGGTGCACATCCAAAAATAGCACCGGTACAAATAGTCCAAATATTCAAGAGTATAACGGCACGTGAAATATTTCGCAGGAAGCCGTCTGTGAAAAGAGAGCTGTGGGGTGGCGAGTTTTGGACAGATGGTTACTATGTTGCCACAGTTGGTGAACGTGGCAACTGGGATGTTGTCGAGCGATATGTCCAAAAACAAGGCAAACCCAAGTCCGATCTTAAACAGCTACTACTTTTCGATTAAACTCCAATACCCTGCAGCTTGCTGCAGGGTTGTTTATTTCGAATCTTGAGGTATGAGAAATAGCTGATTGATGGGGACACACAAATGAGAGGAATAGCCGCCAAACCGCGTTACCCCAAGAACCTGCATACCCATAGCAAAGCCAGACACGTCCTGTCCGCATTGCACCACTTGGCCGGCAAATTCAAACCCCGGCGTAATCGGCCAACCCACCAGCTCCTTGCCGGATTTGTAAAGCCCCAGACGGACAAAAATATCCGCGAAATTGACCCCGGCAGCTGAAACCGCCACCAGAACTTCATTGTTTTGCGGTATCGGCATGGGAAATTCTAGAACTTGGAGTTTTTGGTAACCGCCGGAGCCCTCGATGACAATTCTTTTCATATAAAAAAACCATAATCAAAAAGACATGGCGAGCGCGACAAGGGAAAGCCATACGTCCTCGCGAATTTTCCTGTCTTTGCCGCCCGGCGCTCCTGTTGTATTAGCGCCAAATTACAACTTGGTGAAAAACTTCTTCAACGAACCATGTATAAGGCCTTGTGTCGTTTTCCAAAACCTCCTCGGCACAGGGTATCCAGGGCAGCTATTTTTCTGGTAAAGACATCGCATAGTCCATACCTTTCTTTACCCAACAAAACAGGTTTTTGTCAGATTCATGACCTCCTTGAGAAACTACAACCCAACCTTTCATAGGTCTGCCAGTGAAATCAAATACATGGGTATTTGGTTTTTCCAAAGACGCTTCATGATTTTCCGGGCCTACACGAACGATCACATCGTAGTCTAAAATTCCGCATGCCATATTGCCATTAATAAGAAAGCAGATACCACCGAACATCTTCTTTTCAGAAAATCCAGAGATTTCTTCCATTAATTCACGAACTCGCTGGGCCAACCCTTCATCATATGCCATTTTCTATTCTTTCAGTGCTGCTAACCATTTATTAAGAAATGCGGTCAGTTCGAAGTGAAATCCAATAAAAAGGTGATGAGAACAGCCTATCTGCGTTCCCCTTAAAGAGAAATCCATATCAATTATGTTGAGCAACTGTCAACTTCGACGTCATAATATAGGCAGGCAGACGCGGATAAAAATATTTCAAACAGGTTCGTCAAACAGGTTCGTCCTTGTCCCAGGCTAATATTTATGCTATTATTTTTAGCAAATAATAGGGGTTACGTTCAGGGAAGTTTCCAAAATGATGTCCCTTTCAGATTATTACTAACCGCTTTGTTTTCTCTGCTTTCACCTCCATCTGTTGGGTGACCTTATAGGATCACGCGGTCCTGACGGATTTCAATGGCCTATCCCATACTTTCTGCCTTTTTTGGGCTCTCCACAGTTTGTCTGGGAAGGCCAATGGGCACTGAATGCCTGGCCAAATTTCGTCATTACCGGTGTAGTGGTTGCCTTTTCTTTTTATTTGGCATGGAAGCGAGGCTATTCATTTGTGGGCCTATTCTCCTACAAGGCGGATATGGAGTTCATAAAAGTTCTGAGGCGGCGTTTCGGGAGCGCCTGTCAACAAACTATCAAAAGAGAGGTCCGGGGTGTTTCAAGAGTAGGTTGTATAATCATAGAACTGTGTTTTCGACCCGCATGACGCTCCTGAGTTAGGGCAAATTTTTGCGATCCGCTGAAATTGCACGATCAGGCACTGGCCACTGCCGATTCAACTGTCTCAATCTTAGACAGCTCGTCTCTCATCAACTCTTCCGTATGCCACAAATCATAAGCCTGCTGCATGCGCAACCAAAGCCCTGGCCCGTTGCCAGCGAGCTTACCAATTCTGAGCGCCATTTCAGTCGTGATTGGATGAGTCCCGGCTAAAACAATGCTCAACTCTATAATTTCATTTGGTTTTCTTTTTTTTCGTTTGGATTTTTCCTCCACCCGTATCAAAAATTAGTTTCACTTCTTTTTCCCACTGCTTCACTTCTTTAGAAGCTTCAAATTCCAAAATCTTCATATCCCTCTCGGTGAATATAATTGGAATGCCTTGTTTTTTGGTTTGTGACAAAATATCATGCTCATAATTTCCAGGATAGAAGAGGGTGCCGGCAGCCCCCTCTTCAAGCATAAATTTAGCACCAGCCGGGCTTGCCAGATAAACTGCAACAAGTCTGGCAGCGTTGGGGTGCTTTGCTCCTTTTCTAATGACTAACTGAGTTTCCCGGACATCAAGATAATCTAAACTTTGAAACGCAGCCGGTAAGCCCTTATCCTGTGCCATTTGAATATAATTAGCTTTCGTTACCATCATCCAAATTTCGCCAAGCATATAGCGGTTAAATAGATCCATATAGCGGCCCCGGAGTGCATCATTCTTGAGAATTGCCCGGAGTTCAGAGAAGATCTTGTCTTTGCCTTTTACAAAAGCCCATCTGGCCCAACTGCCGGTATAACCCATGATGCCCACTTTACCCTTCCATTTCGGATCGGACAAATCTCCCAAAACCTTTGGAACTTCAGCGGCAGAAATCTTTGTTGGGTTGTACAGCAGGCCTTGCCCGCCAGAAAAATAAGATGGCCCAGTTGCATTTTCCGCAAGCACTTCAGGATTTGTATCCTCGGTAAAAAGAGACTTCCAATCCACCGTCTCAAAAATTCCGGGAGCTGTCTGAAGAGTCCCCAGTATATGGCCGCTATGGAAATGCATCAGGTCAAAGGAAGGGGTTACTCCAGTCTTATATTCCATAATCGCTACAGCAGCATCTTTAGGCATCGAAGTGCCAGGTTCACAAATGATCTTCAAATCCACGCCGAACTTTTCCTTTATTTCACGCTCAAGTCGTTTCATGGATTTCGGGGCAATAGTGACGCGAAGTTTCGCCGAGACTGTCCCCTCTTTTCTGGCGCCCTCAATGACTTGATCTAAGGGCTTTGCTGTTGTTCCAACTGGCAATAATAAGTATCCCAGAAATAACATTGCCGACAAAGTTATTACCATCAGTCTGTTAAGTAACATTTCTGCCTCCTTTCCCATGAAGTATACAAAGTTATTTTTTGCAAGGCTGAGTACGGCAAAAGTGTGCTTGTGAGTCAAAGGATAAGAAGTTGATTTTACAAGTTTGAATATGGTTAAAGTGTTCTTTTAGGTCAAGAAAAAAATTTGTCCCTATACTTACAACCCCTTTAAAATTCAAACCTAAAAAATCGATATATACTTTATGAAAAAGTGGTCTCTGTCAACCATACCGAATGCGTTGTTACCGAAAGAACAGAATAAACCCTAGCCATAGCTTTCTGCGCCCCAGTGTTCCTTTCGCGTTCGCAGCATCAGGTTCTGGTGGACCATGAATCGAAAAACGAAAGATACCGGAGAAGAAAAATCTGGCCTTCGGTCGTCCTCACCTTGAAATAGCTTATTTCGGATCGGGAAGAATCAACGCCTCGGTCTTTGTCAACGACGACGAATCCGGCCTGCACCACGATTATGACCTCTGGCTTGAAAAATTAGCCCCTCATGAACCGGTCTCATCCTACCGGCACAATGTGGGCGAAGACAACGCCGACGCCCATATGAAGCGGCAGATCATGGGACGTGAAGCCATGAACGCCGTCACCGAGGGCAAGCTGGATTTCGGCCCCTGGGAGCAGATCTTCTACGGGGAGTTCGACGGACGGCGCCGAAAGCGGGTGCTGGTGAAAATCATCGGCGAATAACTTCTCGAGCACTCATAAAGCCGCCATACCCAATCCAACTAATTGATATTACGTATTTTATCGTCCTGCAAATCAGGCCCGAATTACCTGATCCCCAAGAGTCTCAAAAAGAAATCTTCCGATTTCTTGCTGACTTCCTTATTATTTATAAACTCCGCCGGAATGGTAACCGCATTCTCGATTGTACCGCCTTGCGACAAGACCCACCGGGTCAGCTTGCCGGCCTCAGCCTTTTTGTTGAGGGGTAGTTCGGCCGAGACCAGATCCGTGTAGTCATATTGGCCCTGGGGAGAGGAAAGATAATCGATGAACAGCCAGGCCGCGGCAGGATTTTGCGCGTTCTTGATAATGCCGCTGCTGCGGAACGGTCCGGGAAATTTCGGAAAAGCGATGAGCCCCACCGGCGCTCCCTGGAAATGCATTCGTGAACTCGGCCCAACTGATGAAAACCAGAATATGGCAGTCTCGCCGGCGGCAAGCTGCTGGTTGCCCCCCCTCATGCCGCGGGCGATGATGGGTTTCTGCTTTTCTAATTTTGTAAAAAAGTCAAAAGCCCGATCCCAGTCCAATTTTCCTTCCTTGCCCCACATGAAGGCCAGTAAGGAAGGAATTTCCTCCGCGGAGCGGGAAATCATGGTTTTGCCGGCCCATTTGGGGTCCGCCATATCCTCCCAGGACCTGGGCACTTCGCCGGGGGAAACCAGGTCGGTATTGTAAATGCCCTGGACTCTGGGTATGATAAATTGTTGTACATAATACCCATGGTTGGGTTGGGTGCCGGGGTAAAAATCATTCAAATGGAGATTTTCCACTTTCTGTAAGAGCTGTGCTTCGGCCAGCAGCTCCAGGGCGTCGCCGGCCAGATTTACCATATCAATGCTGGCCCTGCCGGCCTTGGCTTCCGCGACGATCCGGTTGACCGTGGTGGCGGTATCGGAGACAAACGCCTTGACGGTAATAAAAGGGTACATTTTACGGAAATTTACCAGGCTGTCACGATACTGATCCGCGGTGCCTCCCCCGATGACGATTTGTTTTTCCGTTTTAGCCCTGGCAATCATTTCATCGCGCAAGGCATCGGCCCGGGCGGTCTCGGAAAAAATGATCATAAACCCAAGCAGGACCAGGAACATGAGACACGGGGTAACGCTTTTTCTGATACACATGGTTTTACCTCCTCCTGTTATTGAAGATCCCTGCAGCAAGCCGCAGGGATCTTCAACCGAAATGAATTTTACCATTTTTGGATTCGCTCGCATTCCCCGCTCCAGGCAGCGGGGAATGCGAGCGCTGTTGTGGTTCAATCCTCAACGAATATCAGCATTATCTTCAAATCCCGTCAGGTTCAAAAATACCAGTTGGATCCATAAATTCTGAATGTGCTCGAAAAGTACGTCTTGCTCGCCGATTCTGTGTCAGGTGAGGTCGAAATCAAATGGAACTTGAAACTTTAGGTTTAGATTATCATAGTCAGATTAAAACCTCAAGATCTTGATTTTTGGGGGATGGTGTTAACAGGATGAAAACCGGTCGATATCTCTCAAATTCACAGAGTATCAGCCCCCCGCAAAACCTGCGCCCTTTGACTCATCCAGTGGTCAAGAACCCTTCTCCAGGTCAATAACGTGAAATTGTCAAGGGTCTCACTTCCAATCCCCGGCACCTGCAGACACATCCTGTCTGATTGAAGAAACTTTTTGAGAGATTCTGCCTTAAGAGGCTCTATTGGTCGAGTGTATCGATTCTGGACTCTGGCCGGTGATGGCTCGACTAATTTCGCAAATCAGCACTTTATCCCATCCTTCGTCAGATTGAGCATGCCTTGGTTCGTTGGGCAATGCGGAAATACAAAAGGCTGCGAGGCCGTTGGCTCAAAGCGACCCACTGGTTAGGTCGCATTGCAAGCCGTGAACCTGGACTATTTGTGTCTTGGGGATTTGGCTCTCGGCCGTCGGCTGGGCAGTAGGAGCCATATGACAGGAGACTGTCCTGTACGGTTCTTGGAGAGCGCGCGGGTGAAATCCCCCTGCGCTACTTTACATTACCGTTTTTCATGAATTTTCAGAATGTTAAATCGTGCCGGAACTCAGGCTCAAATTTTCCTGAAAATCTCATTTTTTACAATCTTGGTTTCCAGCATACCGATTTTCAAGTCTGACCGACACCCGCTTTGGAATGTTGTCTCAATCCCATTTTATCCTATACCACTTGGGCCAATCTTTTGCTTGACACACAAACACACTTTTGCCATGGTTAAGTTTATAAAAAGCAACTTCCGATCCTTCTTTGAAGACCCTGCAGCAAGCTGCAGGGAATCTTCGACCAAGAGAAATTTTTACCATTTTTTGATTCTCTCGCTACCCCCGCAGTCCCGCCCATGGCGGGACGGGGAATGCGCTCGCTGTTGCGGTTCAAAAGGAGGGGTTAAATGACCGATTTTCAATGGGTCGGCCAGCGCGTCCCCAAAGTGGATGCGTTGATCAAGGCAACAGGGGCCGCCAAATTTACCAACGATATTTCTTTTCCTGACATGTTGACTGGCAAACTGGTTCGAAGCCCTTATCCGCATGCCCGCATTTTAAACATCGACACTCGTCGGGCGAAACGTCTGCGGGGGGTTAAGGCCGTCATCACGGGAAAGGATACGCCGGGTGTAAAATATGGCGTTTTCCCCGACAGTCGTGATCAATATCTATTGGCGGTCGATAAAGTACGCTATATCGGCGAGGAAGTCGCGGCGGTTGCCGCGGTGGATGAAGAGACTGCACAAGAGGCGATAGATCTGATTGCGGTGGACTACGAACCTCTCGTTCCGGTTTTTGACCCCCAGGAGGCTTTACAGCCAGCCGCTCCGGTGATCCATGTCCATGCCCCCAATAACATCAGCACTGAAATGTTTGTCAAGCATGGAGCGGTGGAAAAGGGCCTGGAAAACTCCCGCTTTCAGGCAGATGAACAATTTATAATAGACGGGCTCGCACATTGTCAAATGGAGCCTTATGTCGCACTGGCATCTTACAACGCTATCTCCGGGAAGCTTGACATGTGGATGCCGCATCAAAGTCCATTCACCAAACAAAAAGGGCTGTCAAATACACTGAAAATGCCGCTGAAAAACATAAGAGTGTTAAAATCCTGCATCGGCGGGGCTTTCGGGGGGAGGTCCGAGGTGTCTCCTGCCGACTTTTGCGCGGCCTTGCTTTCCATGCAATGCGGCCGGCCCGTAAAAATTTGTTATTCCCGTGAAGAAACCTTTGTGACCACACGGCAGAAACATCCCTGGATCATTGACATAAAAATGGGCGTAGACCGGGATGGGAAGCTTCTGGCATCAAAAATTAAAATCCTTGCGGACGGGGGTGCATATAACAGCACCGGACAGATCGCCATTTCGGTGGCCTACACAATTTTTGAATCCACATACAGAATTTCGAGCCTTTCTTACCAGGCCACGCGCGCTTACACCAACAATCCTATTCGGGGTGCCATGAAAGGACACGGTATTCAGCAATTCATGTTCGCCTTGGAGTCGGTATGGGACATACTGGCTGAAAAAGCCGGGATGGACCCCTTGGAAATCCGCCTTAAAAACATCGTTAAAAAAGGGGAAAAGCTTAACAGTGGTTCTCAAATCACCAGTTGTCATCTCAGAGAATCGCTGGTTCGGGTAGCAGATGTCACCCAATTTAAAAAGAAATGGCGCTCCCCATCCCCGCGAAGGGGCATTGGCATCAGCTGCAGTTCCATGATCAGCGGATTCAACCTGGGATTTCGCTCAGGTTCCACAGCCTATATTAAATTCAATGAAGAAGGGGAAGCCACACTCTTTACGGGAACGACCGATAACGGTCAGGGCAACGACAGCATGATGGTTCAGGTGGCCGCTGAAGGACTCGGCATCTCTATGGACGACATCAACTTGATTTCGGCCGATACGGACCTGACACCGTTGGATCCGGGAAGTTACAGCATGTGCGCAGCCTTTGTCTCAGCCAATGCCGTAAAAGCCGCCGCCGCCGATGCGAGACGGCAGATCTTTGAAATCGCCGCCGATCGACTTGAGGCGAACATTTTGGACCTGGAATTGAGGGATAAACAAGTTTTCGTTAAAGGCAGCCGACAGGCAGGCATCCCGGTGAAAAAGCTTCTGGTGCAGGCCTGCCGCAGCGGCAAACCTGTTTTTGGCACCGGGTACTTTCGTCCCGACATAGACTACTTTCGGGACCATACTAAAAAAGGAAGACAAAAAGGTCAGATGACCGGCGCCTACAGCTTTGGTGCCGCCGTCGCAGAGGTGGAAGTCGATTCCGAGACAGGCGTGGTAAAAGTGTTGCGGATTACGACTGCCCAGGACTGCGGATTTGCAATAAACCCGATGGCTGTTGAAGGGCAGATGGAAGGCTCGGTGGGGTTTGCACTTGGACAGGCGCTATTTGAAACGCTCGATTTGCGCCAAGGGCAAGTCATGAATGCAAGTTTTTTTGATTACAAATTGCCGCTATCCTCAGATATGCCCGAGGTGTGTTCCATGATTGTTGAAAGTAATGACCCGAACGGGCCATACGGCGCTAAGGAAGCCGCTGAAGCTGTACATCCGGCTGCTTTGGCGGCCATCGTCAATGCCATCGCCAATGCCTTGGGGATTCGACCCAAAAACATCCCAATCACCCCGGAGAAAGTCAAAAAACTCCTGGCGGCAAGTCAACGAACCATAGCGTAAAATGCATCTTATTTGTCAGAGTGCCGGGTCAGGTGAGGTCGGAATCAAAACCTCTGATAAGTCTGACTGAAAGCTTTTTTATGAAATTTCAACCGCTACACTTTTTTTGGCAAGGAGTTAATATTTTCCCAGGCCCTCAGAATCTCTTCCGAAGTGGTCACAGTGCCCCAGAGCCGATCGAGAATCTTGAGGGTTACCCCCGAAATCAGCGATTAAAAGGCACCTCTTAATTTCTAACTAACCAACATGCCCGGGTCGAGCACAACGAAAGATGAAAATGGTTATTTTCATATAAACCCCCATGCCCGGGTCGGGCACAACGAAGGATGAAAATGGTTATTTTCATATAAACCAACGATAGCATAAATCTCGGGGGCTAAGGGCTCGCGCAAAAACCGCTCAATTCGGAAATACTCACGGCTGCCCAAGTGCCGACTATCACAGAACAAACAACAAGCCTTCTGAAAAACAAACCAGGCGCCGCCATTCACGGAGCTTCAAAGACAAAGACCGACAGATCATCTGTCCAGTAGCACTGCGATGACGTCTACTTCAATAAGCATCTCCTTCTTATCGAGCCGTTCCACGCCAATTAATGTAGACGCTACCGGGTTTTTATCGGAACACAGATCAGGACAATGTTCTTTAAAGAATTGGTCTCTTACCGTTCTCGCCTTTACCCACAGGGGTGAGTTCGCTATATCGCCATCGAACGGACCAACAACGTAATATGTTATCTTGACAATGTTCTCCAGCGATGACCCCATTTCCTCCAGCCTGGATTTGATCTTTTCCACGCACAGCCTGGTTTGAGCTTCTATTCCCGCCACAACCTCGTCAGTCTTCTCATCTCTACCCTCGGTTCCAGACAGGAAAACAAGCCCCTTGAAATCCTTCACCACCGTCCCTTTAGGCCACGGCATACGCTTGTCCCCGTGATAAAGTGGATAAGTTCTCTTCCCCATTCTGACCCCCTAGAATTTCAATTTGTTTGATTTGATAAGGTATTTCTTTTCGAGAGGGGAACTCTTACGGTATTCCCAACACCCACATTGGGTCCCCAATTCTTTTGTCGAGTGTCTCAAACATTTCATTTGCCCGGGATATCGGGAAACGGTGCGTAATCAAGCCGCTCCAATCGAGTTTCCCCTCACTGGTGAGTTTTATCATTTCAGCCAGATCGCTTCTGGGACAAGACCTGCATCCTGTGACGGTTATGCCTGTATTCATAAAATGCCGGAACATTAACTGGAGGGGTTCACGCGCTGTTCCTACGATGACAGCATGACCGCAGGTACGCAGAGCACGAATGCAGTCTTCAAAAATCCTGCCGCTTCCAGGCGGTGAGTAATCAATGAGTCGATCTGCTCCGCGTCTTTTGGTGATTTCCATTATCTGTTCATATACATTCTGTTTTGCAGAAGAAATGGTCTCTATAATATCAGGCGCCCATGACTTAACCATCTCCAATTTCTTTTGACTCCGTCCGACCGCAATAACCTTCGCGGGATTAAATAATAAAGCTGCTTTCAGCGCGCACGAACCGGAATTGCCAGTGGCAGCATCAACAATTACGGTATCACCCGGCATGATCTGGGCCTTTAAACATGCACGGTATCCTATGCCCATTTCCAATACCCTCGCAGCCGTTTCGAAGGATATATTTTCCGGCAGTGGTATCAGATTTTTTGCCGGTGCTTTTAAATATTCCGCGAATCCTCCGTCAGCATAGGGCCCCCAGATTTTGGGTCCATAATCTGTAGCAAAGTCCATGCTGCGCATTCCCATAACACCGAAATAGGGGCAATAGGTTGATCTATTTGGATTAATCTTGCTGCTTTCATGGTAGCGGTCACAATTTGTTCCTTCCTTTAAATTGTTTTTCATGCAATTGGTATCGTTCAAATTTAGACGTTCTCGAACAGGGTGTGCTCGTAATCTAATGGAAATAGAGACTTTAAATTTTCAATATCATAGACAAGCTTTTTCCTCAAGGCATCGATTTTTATGGATGGTTTATGGCGAGCGGTTTTTTTCTTGGCTTTGGCCTGATGCTCCGTCTTTGATGATCCTTCTGGGGGCCCATTTTATCGTCAAAGGGAAAATATCGTTTGTCATCTTTTTGACAATCGCTATCGCCTGCTGCCGGGCGGGAAATGAAACGATTGGATAGATGAATACAACAAAGCGATCCGAAAAGTTTCGGACAAAAAGCGGTCGTCAGCTATGGGGAAGCAATTTCTGAAAGTACATCTGATCTCGGAGGAAAGCTTTAATTCATGTCCTTAACGTGATATGGTCCGATTCAATCGAATTATCCATTGACAAAAGCTCTTTGTTTTACTATTTTCCACGTAACTCCTCTGCCAAGGAAGGAACGGACAATATAGTGAAACAGGAAAAAACCAAGCTGGGCAAATTTGAAATGCAGCTTCTCGCCTATGCCCAACTCAGGAAAAAAGAATTCATCTCCTCGGGTGAAATTGCCGCCGTCTTGGATATTAATGCCGAACAGGAATGGAAACTCCTCAATCGGATGGCGACCTCCGGCCTGATTATCCGTTTGAAGAGGGGCGTCTATCTGGTCCCTTCCCGTATGCCCGCCGGCGGACGGTGGACGGTCAGCGGCTATTACATCCTCTCCAAACTCATGGATGTCCTGAAGGGCCGATACCAGATCAGCGGCGCCAGCGCCTTTAACTTCCATGGCTTCGACGACCAGATCCCAAACCGGTTTTACGTTTACAATGACCGGATTTTCGGAGAAAAGCAGATCGGCGGAACCGATTTTGTCTTTATCAAGACGGACATCAAGCGGTTGGGCTCGACAAGGAGCTTGAAGACGTCTGATGGCATCGACGCCGTTATGGTCACCAAGACCAGGGCGCTGGTCGATGCCGTTTATGACTGGTCCCGGTACAACACCCTTCCCCGCGCTTACGGATGGATCGGGGAAACGCTGAAAAAAGACCCGGCCGTCGTCGAGGACCTTGTCGGCGACACGCTCCAATACGGCAACAAGGGGACCGTCAAGCGCATCGGATACCTGCTTGCCCAACTCGGCATCACCGATGATCGACTCAAGGAAATGAAACGTCAGCTCGGTCCGATAAGGTCGTTGATCCCCTGGATACCCGGTCAGGCGGCAAAAGGCAGCGTTAATAAAGAGTGGGGGTTGATTGTCAATGGATCCATCCCGCGACCATAGGATCTCGGTCCACGAAGATCAGGCGTTCTTCCGTGAGGCGGTGCTTTTCACCGCCGGCCAGACCGGGTTGAACGCCACCCTCATCGAAAAGGATTATTTCTGCACCGTCCTTCTGCAGTATCTTTTTGATCAGCCGGACAGCCCGCTCATCTTCCGGGGAGGCACCTGCATCGGCAAGGTCTATGCCGATTTTTACCGGCTCAGCGAAGACCTCGATTTCATGATTTCGACGCCTCCGGAAGCGAGCATTTCCGTGCGACGGAAACGGATGGCGCCGGTCAGGGAATGGGTAAAGAAAATTTCAGAGGAGATGAGCATCCTGACCCTCCCTGAGGATTTTATCGGGCATAACAGCTCCCGGCAGTACCTCGCGTATGTGACCTACCCGTCGGTTTTCCTCACGGAAGAAGCGGCCCGCATCAAGATTGAAGTGGGTTTGCGCGAAACGCCCCTGATGCCGCCCGCGCATATGAAGGCCAGAACGCTGCTGCTGAATCCTTTTACGCGAAAATCCCTGGTTCCTGACATCGATTTGACCACCTTGACCATGAATGAGGCCATCGCCGAAAAGCTGCGGGCGGCATTGACACGTTTGGAACCAGCTATCCGGGATTTCTTCGATATCGATTATCTGGCCTCCCAGAACAAGATGGATCTCAACGATCGGCATTTCTTTCAGCTTCTCGCCGAAAAGCTGAAAGTTCCGGGAAATTCCCCTATCGATCTATCTCCGGCGCGGAAAGAAAAACTCAAGACCCAGATCAACACGGAACTGAAACCAGTGCTCCGCCCCGTGGATTTTGAAAGCTTTGATCTTGACCGCGCGTTTGGACTGGTAGAGCGAATAGCTGGAAATTAAACATATTAGCATCCTGAAGGAGTCTTTATGACGACGTACTACCGGAATGAATATCTCTTCTCCGAAATATACCTGCAGGAAATCACTATGTAAAAAAAGATCGGAGGGCACTTTATCATCAAGGGGATCGCCTGCCATTGGGCGGGATATTTTTTTTGACCATCAACAGCGTGTTGCCGGTGACGCTCAGGCTGCTTAAGAGCATGGCGCTGACCGCGATCAAAGGGCTGAGCAATCCGGCCATGGCCATGGGGATACTGATGAGATTGTATAAAAAAGAAAAGGCCAGATTCTGCCTGATTTTTTTATTGACATAACGGGCCAGGTCCAGAAAATCAATGAGCTGCATGGGGTTTCCCCCCATCAGAGTGATATCCGCGACTTCCTTTCCCAGGTGACTTCCCGCATGCACCGCAACCGCCAGATCGGCCCGGGCCAGGGCCGGGGCGTCATTGATGCCGTCACCCACCATGGCGGTTTGAAAACCCTGTTGTTGAAAATTTTCCACCAGCCGGGCCTTTTCCAGTGGAAGCAGGCCGCCGAAGGCGGCATCGATCCCTAATTTTCGACCCACGGCCCGGGTGGTCTGCGCATTGTCGCCCGAGACCAGGGCCGTGCCATAGCCCATCTGGACCAGGCGTTCAACGGTTTGGGCCGAATGCTCTTTGATCGTGTCGCCGAAAATAAAAATGGCGCAGATCCGATGGTTGTAACTCATGAAAACAAAAGCGTGCCGGGGGTTTTCCCTGACCGGCGCGGCCAGCCCGGCCGGAGGGGAATTTTCCAGTTCCCTGGCGAGGAATTCCTGGGAGCCGATTTTGACCTGATCCTTGCCCAGCCGGCCGGATATCCCGTTTTCAAACCGTTGAATTTTTTTCATCTTTATTGGCAATGCCTGTGCTTTTTGGGCCGCTCGCTTGATTTCCAGGGCAATGTGATGATCCGAGGCGTTTTCCAGGCAAGCGGCCAGGGCCAGGACTTTTTCTTTTGAAAGGAAAAGAGGGACAATGTCCACCAGGGCCCAGTGGCCGCCGGTAAGGGTGCCGGTTTTATCGAATAGGATTTTTTTCACCCGCGCTGTTTTTTCAAAAGCGGAAAAATCCCGCACCAGAATTCCCATCCGGGCTGCCCTGGCAACACCGGCCACCCGGGCCAGGGGAATGGCAATACCCAGGGCGCACGGACAGGATACGACCATCACGCTCAGGGCGCGCGCCATGGCCTGGCCGGCGGCAAGGCCTGAAAAAAAACCGGCCCACCCTGCGCCGGCCGCCAGGATGAAAATGACCGGGACAAACCACTTTAACAGTTTCTCCGTCTTTCCTTCCAGGGGCGTTTTCCCCCGCAGCGCGGTTTCCATGATCCGGATCATCTGATTGACAGTTGAACTCTCCCCCACCGCTTCGGCCCGGATTTGAAAGGCCCCCTGAAATACGGAGGTGCCGCTTTGGACCTTGTCTCCCGGGTTTTTTTTCACCGGCAGAGGTTCGCCGGTGATGGAAGATTCATCGACGGAGCCCTGGCCGGTTAAGATCAGACCGTCGGCGGCAATGATCTCGTTTTCCTCGGCCTGAAAAACATCGCCGATCTTAAGCTGATCGGCGGCCGCATAGCGGCCCTGGGGGGCCGAGGCCGAGCAGATCCTGACTTTGGACGGCCGCAGGGAAAAAAAGGTTTTCAGGTTTTGTTGAATCTTGTCTTTGGCTTTTCTTTCAAGAACCTTTCCCAAAAGAACCAGCGTGATCAGCATGCAGGAGGTGTCAAAATAAAGGTGAATACTGCCGGAAAGCAGATTGAGGGTGCTGTACAGATAGGCGCTGAAGGCGCCGACGGTAATCAGGGTTTCCATGCTGTAGGCCGCCACCGTAATGCCGGCCCAGGCTTTGCGGTAAATGGGTCGACCGCCGTAGAAAAGAACCCCGCCGGCCATTAAAAATATGGGCCAGGAAATCATGCGCGCCGTATCGCTTTCAAACGGGGTAAAAAATCCGGAGTACAGGGCAAAGGAGAGCATCATCACGTTGACGGACAGAAAGGCTGCAATCCCGAAATTGATGAAAACGGTTTTGGTCTCACCCGATAATTCATTTTCAGAACCGGCGGCCGGGTAGCCCAGCGCGGCAACGGCGCGCAGGATTTTGTCCGGGGATGTTTTTACGGGATGGTATTCACAGCGCGCACCATCCGTGGAAAAATTGCAGGAGGCGGATTCAATCCCGGGGATTTTTTTTAAGGTTTCCTCAATGACCCAGGCACAGGACGGGCACCACATTTCCCTGACGGTAAAATTAAAGCATAACAGGGCCTCGGGTTCCGCTTCAGGAATGTTTGTATCGTCTGACCCTGCCGCTGTCCGCGTCCGGCCCGGAGAACCCGGAGAAATGTTTTCACGGTCCAACGGTTTTCCCGGGGTTCGGGAGGGATTTGAAATGAGGCCGATTTGGCGGCATTTTTCGAAAAGTTCGCTGTCTTTAAAGGTGGCGGGATCCGGATGGTCCGAAGCGTAAAACAGCATGGTAAAGACTTGTTTGCACCCCATGCAGCAAAAATGAAAGGTCTTTCCCGGCAGGACGCAGCTGAATCTACCGGGGCGCAGGACAGAGGCGCACAAATCACATTCTGAGACCTTGGCAAAATACCCTCTTTCATCCAATTTCTGCGTCATGCTCAAATTTTAATCCTCAAAATACTCAATTGTATTCCTCCGGTTAAAATTTTCGCCTTCCTTGAACTTGAACGAAATTGAGCATTCTTCAAAGGTCTCATTCTTCAGGCAAGGCCATCATATCACTTGCGGGGGCCCAGAGATTTTACAAAAGCGATGATTTCCCAGCGGCGGGTGGCGTCAATGGTGGCCGCCAGGGGCGGTTGGCGTTTGCCCGGGATGCCGTAGCTGATTTCCTTAAACAATACGCCTGCCGGGGAAGATTGGACCCCGGGGCTTCTTAAATCCCCCGGCAGGGGGCTGAAACTCTGCCCGACAGTGCCCCGGCCGTCGTGATTTTCCCCGTGGCAATGGACGCAGTAGATCCCGTAGTACTTTTTGCCCCGGGTGATATTGTCCGGATCGGTGAGGGCAACGGACGAAACCAGTTCTTCGGGGGTTGAAGCCTTATAAAGGGCTTCGCCGCCGGAGAAAGGTACGCCGGGGTCTTTGGTAATCAGCCACGGCTCCTCATGGGGTTTTATGGCCGGGGTCTCGTGCATCAATCCGTAATCACACGACAGGGTTGAGAGGCTCCACAATAGCAAAAAAAACCGTAATGTCATTTTTTTCATGTTCAGGTGCCTTGCGCCTATTGGCCCCCTTTTCCCCTGATGTGCTGCGGGTCGGGCAGTTTCCGGTAGATGGCATAGGGAGACTGGCCGGGGACATCTTGTACGGGACGATAATCCCAGGAGGGCTGGCCGGGATTTCCCACCATAAAGAAGGCAAACAACCCTTTTAACAGGATCCCGAGGATCAGGAGAAAAATAACCCCCCAGGCGGATAAATTCCATTTTGAGTCTGCGGGCTGTTCCATTTCAGATCGTTACTCCCGTCAGGCCGGTGACCAGAATATAAAAGAAGGCCCAGAGGATCGTGCCGACAATGATCAGCAGGAGCGCCAGCGGAAAGGGTGCATTTCTTTCCCTGATATCGTCCGGATAGGTATGAACGATGCGGGTTGCGGCCTGCCGGGATTTATCACCGTGGAAACAGGAAAACCCGAGGGCCATGCCGAAAAGAAGAATAAAGATGAGCGTCGGAAACAGAAAAAGCACAACATCCTGAAAGTTCATCAAGGCATAGAGTCGCATGGGGTTTCCTTAAACTGTCAACCGGTAACTGTCAACTGCTTTTACCCTAAAGCATCAGGGAAAACAGTAATGTCGCACCGATGGTAAAAAGACCGGCGCAGGCTAAAAAAAAGAGGATCCAGGTCTCATACTGGCTCAGCCTTGAAAGTTTTCCCGGCTGAAATTCCGGCTCGTTTTCCATGGGCAGAAACCGGGCCCTTTCCTGGTCCTTGAACTGCCCGTTTTTAAGGGCCCATAAAAACACCAGCAGGCCGATGGTCAGTCCCGCGGCAATATAGGATATAAATAGGATACTTAATTCAAGCGTCATCATGATACAGGCCTGTGGCGATTGTTGGCCATCGTACCAGAAAATTTATTGCAGTAAAACAAAAAAGTAATTTCCAATATCGGTTTTAGGGTATTTGGTTCGAATTAAACCGTAAGGCTTGAGCGCTGGTTATCTAAACGGTCGAAGATTCCCTGCAGCCTGCTGCAGGGTCTTCAATAGCTGAAAGTTCGCCACATACTGGTAAAGAATGAGAGCGCCACAATATCGATGGTATTTTTTTCTTGACACACAAGGCCGAATCCCTATAGTGGAACTTGGAAAAAGGGAGTTCTTATTACGTCACGTATCACGCATGAAGTTTAGCGCAGCAGCATTTGGAAGCGTTCCGCTTCAGCAAGCGGCATGCGGCAAAAGCAAGGATCTAATCCAAGAAGTTGAACCGCAACAGCGATCGCATTCCCCGCAGC
>JAUYIZ010000366.1 GCA_030688615.1 Desulfobacterales bacterium
GTGGCCGATCTTCTGGGCAGAAAAGCCGGCCTGGCCAACCTGACGGCAGAGGAACTCGAATCGCTTAAAAAAGTCTATAACCAAAGCCTTCTGATCAACCGCCAGATGGTCAAACATGCCTTTGAAAAGGCTTTTTATAAATCGGTTCCCTACATCGTGCGGGAACTTAAAGACTTAGTGCTTATCCGTAAATAACGCCTACCTTTCGGAAGGCGATGATCGCTGCGGCCAAATGCAGCAATGCCATATAAGTGTCCGCGCGCTTCTCGTAGCGGACCAAGATCTTTCGGAAACGGTTGAACCATGAATGGCTCACCTCAACCACCCACCGCCTTGCTTTCCAGGTGGGATTATTACTTTTCTCCCGGATTTCCTCCCCGCGTGTTTTCACATGGGGAATGTATCCATGGGATACGATTATCTGATTGGCAGGACTGCCTTCATAGGCTTTGTCAGCACACAAATGCTGCTCGATATCTTCGGGGCGCTCAGTGATGATCTCCACCAACACAAGTTCCAATTGGGTTACATCATGCCGATTGGCTCCGGTCACGACGAGCGATAACGGGACACCACGGCCGTCCACTAACAGATGTCGTTTGGTTCCTTTTTTTCCCCCTGTCGGTCGGGTTCCGACCAACTGCTTCTTGCGCCAGGGGGGCCTTGACCATGGCCCCGTCAATGCTTTGCCAGCTCCAGGCGATACCCTCCATTTCATCGTATTCGGCAAGACCGGCACGCCAGAGCGCGACAAAGAAACCAGTCTGCATCCATCGCATGAAATGAGTATGGATGGCACTGGGGCTTCCGTAAATCTCCTTGGGCAAAGCCTTCCATTGGCAGCCAGTTCGCAACACATACATGACCGCTGCGAAAATCCGACGCGGCGGCATCGGCTTTCTGCCTCCGCCCGGATTGCGCTTGTAGGCCATGTTCGGATCGCGTTGCGGCTTTGGGATAAGAGGTTCAACCCTTTCCCAAAAAGAATCGGACACTTCCCACGACTGGATCTTTGCCATACCGCCTCCATGATAAGGGTTCGTCATGGCTGAAAGTATAGCAAAAGTCACGGAAAAAGTATATTTTATTTACGGATAAGCACTTAATGTGCGGATCTACAGGGGGGTCAATTTATCTGAGCGCTATAGGGTGCATCTTTAAAGAGAATAAAATAGAGTTTATAGAAGTATTTTGCATACCCAACTACTACCATAAGAGCCTTATTGTATGGGCCTCAGGAGAACAGAGGAGTATTTAAAATGATTAAAGAAGCCCTGAGGATCGAAAGTACCCACGCCCTGGTCGAGTGGCCTTAAGGTCACCCTTCAAGGCGCATAGGGTCACTGTAAGGTACCGGAGAGGAAGATCCATCCATCTATTATTATGGAGTGAGTTTTATTACATAATTGTCGGAAACATTATAACCTATTGATATATTTAAGAATATTAGTTTATCTGGACGTGACTAAAAAAATGTTTGTTTTCAATGGGTTAGATGGACTCGCAACATAACTCAATGTATCTGTATTTTTTATGTTTTGGGGCAAACCACAAGATACGGGATTCTGCATAATTTCTAAAAATCGGTTCATCCTAAAAAAAACCATACACAATTCACCTGGATCTATCATAGTAATCAATTCATTGACTTTTTAATTGAATCTATCTAATGTTATAAAAATTTGTGCCCATTCGGCCCTGAACCGGTCCTGACGATAAATTGATATCTCCATACAAGGCCGAAGTTTTTCTTACTGTTTCTTAAAAATATGCATGTAGCCGTTCATATTTAAGTAACTTATCGAAAGCAAGCTTTCGCCTTTGATGATGCTCTTTACAGAATTATACGGGGGCATCACTTTAAAAGGAGTACGCAGATGATAAGAACGGTAAAAACAATAGCATTGGCCATCCTCCTTTTCTTTTGGCTTGTCACCAACACCATCGCAGGCCCTGTTCCTGATACCGGGCAGGCTAAATGTTATGATGAAAACTATTACACTGATATTCCCTGCCCGCAACCTGGTGAGGCGTTTTACGGCCAGGATGGCAATCATACCATCAACCCGCAGTCCTACACCAAGCTGGATGCAACCGGGAATGATCTACCTAGTAATGCCACAGAATGGGGCATGGTGCGCGACAATGTCACGGGACTGATCTGGGAAGTCAAGACCGATGACGGATCGGTGCATGACAAGGACAGCACCTACACCTGGTGCGATACCAATCCCGCCACCAACGGCGGCAATGCCGGCACCTGCGGTGACGGCACCGACACGGAAGATTTTATCAACGCGCTTAACACCGCCGGTTTCGGTGGATCTCCCGACTGGCGGATGCCGACAAAGGAAGAACTTAGATCGATTGTGAACTATGGTCGTGACCATCCGGCGATTGATTCCGTCTTTTTCCCTGACACAGTTATGTCAAGTTACTGGTCGTCCACACGTCTTGGTAACATCGATGTGTGGCACGTGAATTTTAACGACGGCATTTCTCGGGGCGACCTTGACACACTTAGTTTATATGTTCGTGCGGTGCGCGGTAGACAGTCCTTTGCCAATGCCCGTTATACAAATAACGGAGACGGCACTGTCACCGATTCGACCACCGGCCTGATGTGGCAGCAGGCCAAGGCCTCCGGAGAGCAAACCCGTGCTCAGGCATTTTTTTATACAGAGAGCTTGGCCCTTGGGGGATATGATGATTGGCGTCTTCCCACCATCAAGGAACTGGCCTCCCTTGCGAATTTTGACCGAAGAAATCCGGCGGTTGATGTGACGTATTTTCCGGATACGGTGTCGTCCTATTATTGGTCGTCTACTACCTACGCCGGCGATACGAGCAATGCGTGGCGCGTGGACTTCTACGACGGCTACGTCATCAACGGCAATAAGTCCTTTAGTTATTACGTGCGTGCTGTTCGTGCGGGACAGAATCGATTATTGGACCATTTGGTCATTTCAGTGCCGGCGCAGGCGGCCCATTGGGAAATCGGGGAACTGAAGACCATTGCCTGGGGCACGGCCGGAATTGCCGGCAATGTGAAGATCACCCTTTCCCGTCAGGGCGGAAAACCGGGGACCTTTACGGAGGTGATTGCCGAAAGCGTGGCGAATACAGGCACGCACGACTGGACGGTGGTCGGTCCGGAATCCGTTAACAGCGCCCTGCGCATAGAGTCCCTCGCTGACACCACCAAGGGTACCACCCAGAGCCTTTTTACAATTGCGCAGTTCCAAAAAGCATCGATTACTGCTGTTAAATGGGGCGATCCGGCCCATTACCAGATGACTTTAATTGGTCAATATATGGACGGGGTATTCCCGCTTGATGCGGTCTGGTCTTCTTCCGACACCTCCGTCGCGACCATCTCAAACAACGTCCTGACCGCTGTAAAGAACGGCTACGTGCAGGTGTCTGCGGTCTTCGGTGGAAATACCTATACCAAGGACATCTTTGTCTTCACCACAAACGACGCTGCCGAGATAGAACCAAACAGTACCAAGGCTGCGGCAAATGCCATGGCTGTCGGAAGGTTCTACAAGGGCAAGCTGGGTACGGGCGATGAGGACTGGTTTAAGTTCACCCTCTCGTCAGCTTCTCTTGTTGATCTGGCATTTCTTTCCTACAGCAGTACCGCCGATGTAAAGGTGGATCTCTTCAGCACAACCGATGTCCTCCAGGCAAGCGTTACTTCGACAAACGGCGAATCCCTGAATCTTGGCGTTGGCCTCCCCGCCGGAGATTACTATGTCCGTCTTAGCTCCGTCGGCGACGTGGACACGGCAAACTCCTATGTTCTTACCTGGAAGGACATGGGCGCACTTCCGGCAAAAACCGCAATACCCCTTGCCCTTACGGAAACAAAGACAGGGAAGATTTATTCCCTTGCCGATCAGACCGATTTTACCTTCACTTTGGCCTCCGACCAGGGCATTGTTGTCACTTTCACCCCTGGCAGTCAGACGGCGAAATACCATCTCTCTCTTCTTGATAACGCCAATGCCGTGATTGACCAGATTGAATGCCTGAACCAAGCGGCAGTATCCTTGGCAGCCACTTACGCAGCCGGGAACTATACACTGCGGGTGACTCCGGTGGATGTTATAGATGTCAATAACGATTTCTCAGTGCAGCTTGCATCCTCGACCATCCAGCGCGAGCAGGAACCGAATAATGCGACAACTCAGGCCGGCACGCTTGACATTGCTCAATCGGTCACCGGACGACTCTCAGGCAACAGCGACATCGATTACTACACCTTTACCCTGCCCAATACCCGATACCTGGATATGACCTTTGCCGCCCCGGGAAGCGCGAAAAGCTTTTCCATTGTCTTCTATAGGGAATCAGACGGCAGTCCGATCAACGGGATCGATGTCGCAAATGGCCAGAGCGTGACCCTGCCCCTGGGGCTGGCACCGGGAAAGTACTATCTTGCCGTCAAGAGCGATGGAGTCAATGCGGATACGATAAACTATTATACCGTCAGCTTTGCCGATTCCAGCCAGACGAATCTGGAAATGGAACCCAATAACAGCTGGGGGCAGGCCAACGAAATCGGGAAAACGACACCCCTGAAGGGAATAATAAACAGCACGTCCGATAAGGATTATTTCGGCTTCTATTTAACGGAGGATGCCTTCTTCACCGTCCAGTTCACCCCCTCATCGACGACGGGTGACTACAAGGTCAGCATCGTGGATGAGAAGGAAACCGTCCTCGATTCCTTTACCTCACTGAACGGCGCCGCCCAGTCCACGGAAATCTATCAGGTGGTTGGAAACTATTATATCAAGGTAGAGGCAGACGGCGACATCGACCAGTTTAATCCCTATCAGGTGAGCCTCTCCACTACCGTTGATGTTGAGGCACCGAAGCGGTATCCCGTCACCACGGCAAAACCCGCTGGCGGCATCTATGGCAAGGCCGTTTCAGTCACCTTGACGGCCAATCAAACAGCCACCATCTACTATTCCACCGACGGCACCACCCCGACAACCAGCTCCCTCACGTACACAACCCCGATTTCCGTCAGCGCCAACACAATCCTCAAGTATTTTGCCGTTAATGCGAAAGGTAATCAGGAAACTGCCATAAGAACCCAAAAATACACAATCATGACCAACGGGTGGATTGATGTTGCTGCAGGCGGTAACCATACTATTGCGTTACGATCCAACGGGACCCTTTGGGCGTGGGGAGAAAATGCTGCCGGCCAGTTGGGAGACGGGAGTGTAAACAACAGAAATTCTCCGGTTCAAGTTGGCATGGATACGAAATGGGTTAGTGTGGCCAGCGGTGGTATTCATTCTCTTGCTATCAAATCGGACGGGACACTTTGGGCTTGGGGTGATAATGGCTCCGGCCAACTTGGGGATGGAACGACAGAAAGACAAGGGGCTCCAATCCAAGTTGGAGCGGACACGGATTGGGTTGCAATTGCCGCAGGGGACTATTATTCTATTGCTCTCAAATCAAACGGCACCCTCTGGGCATGGGGCGATAACTATAGCGGTCAATTGGGGGATGGTACGACCACCGACAAATCTTCTCCTGTCAAGATAGGAACAGATACTAACTGGGTTACTGTTACAACAGGTGGCCAAACAATGTTCGTGCATACCCTTGCCCTCAAATCAGATGGCAGCCTTTGGGCATGGGGAGAAAATGGAAGTTCGCAGTTAGGAGACGGAACAACAACGAACAAAAATTCACCCGTTCAGATAGGTGGCAGCACGGATTGGGTTGCTATTGCTGCGGGCCATGATCACTCCCTTGGCCTCAAATCAGATGGCAGCCTTTGGGCGTGGGGAGTAAATGGAAGTGGGCAGTTGGGAGACGGAACAATAATTACTAAAAATTCACCTGTAAAGATAGGAACTGGCACGGATTGGGTCGCTATTGCTGCGGGTGTCAATCACTCCCATGCCCTTAAATCAGATGGCAGCCTTTGGGCGTGGGGAACAAATGAGTTTAATCGGTTGGGCGATGGTACGTCAACACAACAAAATACTCCCTCTCAGATCGGCACTAATACAACCTGGGCTGCCATTTCTGCCGGCAGAAGTCATGCCTTTGCCCTCAAAGCAGATGGCGCCTTGTGGGGTTGGGGCCTTAATATGAGCGGGCAGGTAGGTATCAATAATTTCATGCCATATGTGTCAGCCCCCGCCGAAGTCGTCTTTTCAGGCACCATCCAGATCAACGCCAATGCCCAGTACACCACATCGCCGAACGTGACCTTGACCCTTTCCTGCACGGATACGGCCAATTGCAGCAAGATGCAGTTCAGTAACGATGGCTCGAGCTGGTCTCCGGAAGAGGATTATGCCGATACGAAGTCCTGGTCATTGAGTCCCGACGATGGCACCAAGACGGTTTACGCCCGTTTTAGCGGTGCCACCGGTACCTGGTCTGAAGCGGTGACAGATACAATCATCATTGATGCCACGCTGCCCTTGATCGCCGGATTATCCGACGATGAAACGCCTATAAAGAGCAAAACATGGAGTTGGGATGCGTCGGATGCTTCTGCTGTTACATATCGTTTTCTGATCGATCAAAATGCAACCTGGAATAACCCGTCGGGCAATTACGCGAATGTAAAAACCGTCACAAAAGATACCGGTGACGGCGTCTGGTACCTCCATGTTCAAGCCAAAGATGCAGCGGACAATGAAAGTGATGTGATCACTGTATCGGCCGTATTGGACACCACGCCGCCTTTGGCGACGATATCCGGAACGCCGGAAAGTCCTACAAGCAAGACCGATGCTGTATTGACAATCGGCGGCGCGGATGTCACAGCATACAAATACAAACTAAACAGTGGCAGCTATTCCTCTGAAAGAACACTGACAACGCTTGTCAGCATGAGCTCTCTTGCCGATGACACATATACGGTTGAAGTGATTGGCCGTGATGCTCTCGGCAACTGGCAATCGACTTCATCGCCCACCGTGGCTTCATGGACCGTGGACACGACGGTTTTAGCGCCACAGGATATGGCTCTGGCAACGGGTGACGATACGGGCGGCAGCAACAGTGATAATATAACGAGCCTAACCAGCGGCCTTACGATAACCGGGGCCGGCGAGAATGGAGCGACCGTTCAGCTATTTGATGGTGAAAATGAAATACCCGGCGCGACAAAAGTCGTATCCGGCGGCACTTTTTCTATTGATATATCACTTTCTGAAGGGCAGCACCGCATAACCGCCAAACAAACCAATACTGCCGGCGATACTTCCACGGCTTCTGGGGCTTTGAACATCCTGATCGACACTGCCGCACCATCTCCACCCGAACATCTTGATTTGGCCGCCGCAGATGACTCTGGTGACAGCAATGAAGATAATATTACGAAAAATACTTCCGCCCTAACCATTGCCGGACAGGGCGAAAACGGCACTATGGTTCATCTTTATGATAACGATAGCGTAATCCCCAATGCCACGGCAGTGGTTTCCGGCGGCACTTTTTCCATTGATATATCGCTTTCCGAGGGGCAGCACCGTTTATCTGCCAAACAGACAGATACCGCCGGCAATGTTTCCGTATCATCTTTCGAGCTGGAAATTACTGTGGATACTACGCCTCCTGTTCTCACAGCCACCCCACCGGGGACGGAAGGTCCATTTAATTCTTTTAAAAACATCAGCATAATATCTTCGGACGGGACAGCAAAAATATATTATAACCCTCATGGATTGGATCCTGTAACAAATGGTTACCTGTATTTTTCCTTACTTAATATTACTTTGTCCACTCAAGTGAAATTTTATGGCATTGATGAAGCCGGCAATCAAAGTAAAGTACAAACAGAAAAATATGTATTAGATTTTGTGCCCCCTTCTGCCCCGGTCATCGATCCATCCAACAATACCGACGAAGGCAATAATTCCTTGCCCACCTTTGCGTGGCAGGCGGTTTCAGACGCGCATCATTATGTCCTGCAGTATGCCGATAACATTAATTTCAATAGTCCGGCTCAGTTCACAGAACTTACCAGTACTTCCTATACTTTAACTGAACATCTTTCCAGTGGAGGCTTGTGGTACTGGCGGGTGCGTGCGGTGGATGCGGCAGGGAATAACAGCGAATGGGCAACATTCCAGTACCACTTCATCAATGACAATTCCATACGAAAGGCGATAGTCGTTGCCGGAAGCGGACCTTATCCCGGCAATGCGCTATGGACGGCCACAGTGGCAATTGCCGACAAGGCTTTTGATACCCTCTTCAACCGGGGCTATCGATCCGATAATATAAAATACCTGTCGCACCAATCCTACAGTGAAAATCCAAATGTGGATGCGGTTGCCACCAAAGCCGGCCTGGAAACCGCCATTACCCAATGGGCCACCGATGCGGATGAATTCGTGCTCTACCTGAACGGCCACGGTGGAAAAGGTACCTTTAGAATTTCTGAACACGAAGATGTGACGGCAAGCCAACTGGATGCGTGGCTGGATGTGCTTCAGCATCAACGCAATATAAAGGTGATCGTCATCTATGAAGCGTGTTATTCCGGAAGTTTTCTGCCGGTTTTAGCTGCTACGGGCGACCAGGTCCGGGTGCTGATCAGCAGCGCCGATGCCGACCAGCAGGCCTGGCTGGTTACCGACGGCACCGTGTCATTTTCCTGGCCCTTCTGGACCCGCACAGGCGCCGGGTTTAACGTTTATGACGCGTTTGCCAATGCAACAAAATCAATTTCTTTCGGTTATCGTCAGACACCGATGATTGATACCAACGGGGACGGCAAATTCAACGAAAAGGCGGACAAGCTTTATGCCAGCAATGTCTATATTGGCTACAAGGCCGTATCCGCCGCGGAATTTCCTGAAATTTCCGCTGTGTCGCCCACAAAGTTTTTAATAGATGAAACCACGGCAACCATATTTGCCGAAGGCGTGACCGGCGCGACAAGTATTGTTCGTGTCTGGGCAACGGTTTTAAGGCCTGATTTTGATCCGGGATCGCCTGATGCCCCGGTTACCTATCTGCCCGAGTTTGAGCTGACGGATCGGGGCGGCAACCGCTACGAAGGCATCTATAACAACTTCAACCTGGATGGAAGATATATTCTTACGATCTATGCAAAGGACGACAAAGATCTTCTTTCCGAGCCCATGCAGATCCGGGTTTATAAAAATGTTATTTTGGGGAACATCAATAAAGCGCTCATATCCAGTTGGAACCTTATATCTCTTTATCTTGATCCGCCAGATACAAGCATAAATTCGGTTCTGTCTAACATTAAGACTGATATCGTTTCCACCTGGAAGTGGGTAAATGGCAACTGGGCGGTTTGGTTGCCCAGTGAAACAGATCAAGGCGCTGCTTACGCCGCTTCCAAAGGCTTCAGCCAGATGACAACGATAACCTCCGGCGAAGGTTTCTGGGTGAACTCAAGCATACCTCAGACATTGACCGTCTCGGGTACGCAGCCAGCAGATACATCCAACTCTTTAAGCAGCGGCTGGAATCTGGTGGGGCTGAAGAGTGAGTCGGGCAAGAGCGTCACGGATCTTATCTCCGGTAACAAAGCCAACATCACCTCTATCTGGAAATGGGACAACGGCACCTGGGCGGTGTATCTGCCGGGGCAGGATACTGCAACTTATGCCGCCGGCAAGGGATTTGGTGTGCTCTCAAATATTGATCCGGGAGAAGGGTTCTGGGTGAATGCCAATCAGGCGGTGGTGTTGCCTTAAATCCTGGTATCACAAATACCGTCACTCTTTGTATATTCTCAATCTAACACAACGCGTTGACATCATGTGATAAATAATCTGTCTTCGATGATATCTGCTAAATTGAGAGGGGACAACAGAAACTTGACCTCCATGGTACGAAATTTGCTTTTTATACTCACTGCATACTATAATATGGGATATCCTGAACTTGGGACTCGGGTTGAAAACGGTTTAAATGGAGTCTCTCAGGCTGACCTCACCTTCTGTATTCCCGCGTGTTGCCATCATACAAAACTTGTTAGTTTGTATAAAAGGATGTAAAATGTATAAGTAAGGTTTTAACTCAATGTTGAACCGTCCGCATTTGTATATTGTTACCCCGAAATCTCAGGGGGTGGTAGCTCTCTCCGTGAGGGAAGGCTGAAAAAACGATGTTGATGTTCGTTAACAGAACAATCAGCGTGATAATTGTATTTTTTTGTCTGGTAGGTATCTCTTCCAGTCTTTGGGCAGCGAGTGAGATTGAGCCGAACGATAGCCAAGGCCAGGCTCAATCGATTACTTCCGGGCAAGCAGTAACCGGCACGGTTTCTTCCACCAGCGACATTGACTTTTACCTTGTCGAAGCCTCCGCAAAGGGCACACTAACGGTCCGTTTGGATACAGCCGGTGATGAATATTATGGCTGGCGGTTCTCGGCAGTGGATGCTGCAGGGACTGTACTTGGTTCCGCCGTCTGCTCCAGTACTTCATGTCGTGATAGCGGTAAGAGCTTTGATGTCGGCCTGGCTCAGGCAGGCAATTACTATCTGAAGGTGGAAATTGATAGGTCGGGCCAAACTCCAAATAGTGCATATACGATACTGGGCACCTATTTTAAATTAAATGAAGGTCTGGTTGCTTATTACCCATTCAACGGGAATGCCAATGATGAAAGTGGTAATGGCCATCATGGGGTAGTACACGGTGTTACATTAATTGAAGATAGGTTCGGCAACCCAAATAGCGCTTATGAATTTACAGGTAACGAAGGTGCATATGGAGGAAATAAATTCATCGAAATTCCAAATATTATTGATGGCTTTAATAAGTTGACGATAAGCCTTTGGGTAAAAGAATATTACATAGGATACATACACGGTGAAGATTACATTTCATTTGGTGTAGATAATAGTGGTAGAGTTGCCATTGAGCATGAACCTTGGGCTGGAGATTATTTACAATTTATCGTATCGAACAATAATAAATACACAGGATCTGTAAAAACAGATTTTTCAACGAACTGGACTGATACTTTCCAGCATTATGTATTAGTTTATGACGGTGAAAATGGAATACTTAAAGGCTATCGTAATGGTGTGATTATCGGTACAAGTAACGATCCTTCTGGTGACCTTACCACTTATGGTAACTATGCAGGTATAGGTAAACACTGGTGGAATAACGGAGCCGAAGGTTCTACTCGGTTCAATGGTGTAATCGACGATATCCGCATTTACAACCGCGCTCTTTCTGAAGCTGAGATACAAGAACTTTACGCCGAACAGTCTTCTTTGGTCCTTTCCGGCGGGCCCTCTAGCCCCACCAGCCAGACCGGGGCAGTGCTCTCTGTTGAGGGGGATAATATAACCGTCTACAAATACAAACTCGATGACGGCAGCTACGGCGCGGAAACACCGGCAATCACACCTATAACCTTGACCGGTCTTGGAGATGGCAGCCATACGGTCTATGTGATCGCAAAGGATGCCAGTGATAACTGGACATCTGAGGAGAATGCCGTAAGCGTTTCTTGGGTCGTCGATACCTTGGCTCCTGTCCTTAACGGCCTGACTGATGATTCTACGTCGAAAAAGAGCAAAACCTGGAATTGGGATGCGTCGGATGCGTCTCACGTTTCATTCCGATATCTGATCGATCAAAATGTAACCTGGGATAATCCTTCGGGTGATTATGCGGATGTAAAAAGTGCCACAAAAGACAATGGTGACGGCACCTGGCATCTCCATGTTCAAGCCAAAGATGCTGCCGGGAATGAAAGCGACGTGGCGACGGTATCTGCCGTATTGGACAATACGCCGCCGGTGGCGGTCATTTCCGGAGCGCCGGGGAGTACGACGACCAAGACCGATATTACGTTGACGGTAAGCGGCACGGGCCTTGTTGCCTACCAATATAAACTCAATGCGGGCAGTTATTCATCTGAAAGAACAGCAGAAACGCTCATAAACCTGAACGCCCTTACCGATGGCGTTTACACCGTTTCGGTGATCGGAAAAGACCAGGCGGGTAACTGGCAATCCACATCCTTACCCTCAACAGTGTCCTGGACACTGGACACTACGGTTCCATCGACTACGGTTTTGGATCTGGCATCGGAGGACGATACCGGGGTGAGCAGCAGCGATAACATTACATCTATCACCTCCGGTCTGACCATCTCCGGATCGGGCGAGGAAGGGGCCACGGTTCGCTTGTTCGACAGCGGCAATGAGATTGCCGGTGCAACGGGGATCGTATCCGATGGATCGTTTGCCATCGACATTTCTCTTTCCGAAGGGGCCCACGCCATCACCGCCGTCCAGACCGATACGAATGGATATACCTCACCGCCGTCAGAGCCACTGAACATCACAATCGACGCGACGGCCCCCTCTACGCCACTGAACCTGGATCTGGCCTCGGAGGACGACACGGGGATAAGCAATTCGGATAACATTACACAGAAAGCTGCCGCATTAACCCTAACCGGAACGGGTGATAACGGCGAGACGGTATGGCTTTATGATAACAATGTGGATATCGCTTCGGTGGTTGTGGCAGCAGGTGGATTTTCCTTTGATATTTCATTGGCTGAGGGGTCCCACACCATCACCGCCCGGCAGATGGATAATGCGGGTAATGTGTCTTCACCCACAGGTGTCATGCAAGTGGTTGTGGACTACACGGCTCCGGTTGTGACCGCAACGCCTGAAAAAGAATTGTATAATTACGCAGAATCTTATCCGGTGTTGGACGTAAACCTTCAGGCTAACGAAACAGCGATGATCTATTATACTTACAGGTCGGATATTGACCCCATTACCGCAGGTGATGAGTACGATAACGGTAGTGCGTTATCCATCGATAGGACGAGGACTATCCGATTTGCTGCAAAAGACCTCGCGGGCAATCAAAGTGGGATATATTCAAAACGCTATGAGTTGGACTGGACTTTCCCGCAAAGCCCGGTTATTGATGCTGCAGACAACATGGACGAAGGAAACGATGCCACCCCTGCCTTCGCATGGAAGCCGGCATCCGATGCCCATCATCATATTTTGCAATATGCGGATAATATCAATTTTACTAATTCATTTCAGATCGATGACCTTACCGATGCCTCGTATGCCGTGACACAATACCTTCCTAGGGGAGGGCTGTGGTACTGGCGGGTGCGTGCGGTGGATGCCGCAGGGAATAACAGCGAATGGGCAACATTTCAGTACAACTTCATCAATGACAATTCCATTCGAAAGGCAATAATCGTTGCCGGAAGCGGACCTTATCCGGGCAATGCGTTATGGACGGCCACAGTGGCACTTACCAACATGGCTTTTGATACCCTCTTCAACCGGGGCTATCGATCCGATAATATAAAATACCTGTCGCACCAATCCTACAGTGAAAATCCGAATGTGGATGCGGGTGCCACCAAGATCAACTTGGAAAACGCCATTACACAGTGGGCCACAGATGCCGATGAATTTGTGCTCTACCTGAACGGCCATGCCGGAAAAGGCAAATTTACCATAGGTGAAAACGAAAGTTTGACGGCAAGCGAATTGGATGCGTGGCTGGATGCGCTTCAGGATCAACGCAATATAAAGGTGATCATCATCTATGAAGCCTGTAATTCCGGAAGTTTTCTGCCTGTTTTAGCCGCCAAGGGCGATCAGGTCAGGATATTGATCAGCAGCGCCGATGCGGATCAGCGGGCCTGGTTGGTTAGCGACGGCACAGTATCCTTTTCCTGGTCCTTCTGGACCCGCACGGGTGCCGGGTTTAACGTTTACGATGCGTTTGCCAATGCCACAAAGGCCATCTCAAACCATTATGGGCAGACACCGCTGATTGATACCAATGGGGACGGCAAATTCAACGAGAAAGCGGACAAAGAGTATGCAAGCAATGTCTATATTGGATATAAGGCCGTATCCGCCGCCGAATTTCCCGAAGTAGCTACTGTGTCTCCCCCGCAGTTTTTAACAGATGAAACTTCTGCTACTGTCTTTGCCGACGGCGTAATCGGTGCAACAAACATTGTACGGGTCTGGGCAACGGTGTTAAGACCGGATTTTGATCCAGGCCCGGTAGATGACCCGGTGACCTATCTGCCTGAGGTTGAGTTGACGGATAAAGGCAACAGCAGCTACAAGGGCATCTATGACAAATTCGGCGTGGATGGCAGGTATATCCTTACGGTTTATGCAAAGGACGACGATGGGCTGCTTTCCGAACCCATGCAGGTCAGAGTTTATAAAAACGTCGTTTTGGGGGATCTCGATGGGGATAAAAATGTGAACCTGGCCGATCTGATCTTAGCATTGCAGGTCTTGTCTGGATTGAATCCTGCGGGTCTCCGCACTAATTATGTCGCATCCGGCGTGGATGTGGATGGAAACGATGAGGTGGGTATGGCGGAGATGCTCTATATCATGCAGAAGGTGTCGGGGATGAGGTAAATTAAAAACTAGTTACCGATAAACATCAGGTACGGATTAGGTTTTCGATCTGTTTCAGCTTTGAAAGCTGGGTACTTCCGATTTTTATAGGATAAGAAGTTTTAGGATGAAACTTACCATCAACCATCCTCTTCATCGTTAATGCGCTATTCAATTGAAAAAGGAAACGATGAAACTGGCTTGTAAAAAAAGGCATTTTATCCCCTGTCTGGCCGCGGTGGCGCTGCTGGCCATGGTTGCAGGCTGTCAGACCGCCCCCAAACAGGGTCCCGTGGAAAAAGACGGCCGGCTGTACGGGGTGACCGAAGGGTCGTTCCGGCACAACTGGTGGAACTACTATGAACGGGCGCTTTCCTATGCCGACGGCGGCTTCTGGGCCGAAGCGGAAAGAGATCTGCTGGATGCGATCAAACGCCGCAGGGACGACCAGTGGCGCGCGCGGACCTATGGCATGCATTTTGTCGACTATTTCCCCCACCGGGAGCTGGGTATCGTTTTTTACAGCCGGAAAAGAATCGAGGCGGCCATCAAGGAGCTGGAAATATCCCTTGCCACTGAAATTTCCGCCAAGGCGCAACTGTACCTGGATCGGGCCCGGAAAGCGTTGATCGAAAAAGATCAGCTTGACCGGCTCCCACCCGAAATCGTTATCCGGTCTCCTCAGCCCAATTTTTTAACCAATACCTTTACCGTAAACATTCAGGGAACCGCCCGGGATGACACCTATGTCCGTTATATCCAGGTGGGCGGTCGGGATTATCGCATTGACGTGTCGTCCCGGGAGATTTCCTTTGATATGCAGGTGCCTGTTTTAACCGGTACCAATCATATTCCTGTCGTGGCCACCGACCTGTCCGGCAAACAGACCCGGACGGTTGTGACGGTCAATGTGGATCGCACGGGTCCTGTCATCACCATTGATACGCCCGCGGAAGGCGATCCCATCGCCGCAGGCCAGGTTTATTTAAGCGGATATGCCCTGGACGACTCGGGTTTGGACGAGCTGATCATCAATGGTCAGCCGTTTCCCGGGGACGGGACCCGGAAAATGCGCATTGAAAAAACCGTTTCCCTGCAGCCCGGCGAGACCCGGCTTGCCGTGGCGGTCAAAGACAAAGCCGGAAATACCACCTCGGCGGTCATTGCCCTGTCTGAGGCCGCGCGCCGGGACATCAGCGGGGATGGAACCGCACCGGCAGACCGCACCCCGCCGGTCATCCGGCTGCGGGACCTGAAAAATGAGCAGGTCACCTATCTGGACCAGGCCTTTATTGAAGGCAGCATCAAAGACAGCGGGGGCGTTTCCCGCCTTCTGATCAACCAGGAGCAGGTCCTTAAAGATGCCGGCAACAATGTTTATTTCAGCCGCCTGGTGGGCCTGGAGCCCGGTGAAAATCTGATCACGGTGCGCGGCCTTGACCGGGCCGGAAATGCGGCAGCCGTTTCGGTCAGGATCAGAAGAGAGATCCTCAAGGTCAGGCAGACCGGTTCGAGACTGCGTGTGGCGGTGAACCAGTTTAATAGAAAAACAATCGGCCGGGACCGTCAGTTGAGCCATGGTTTTGAAGATATTCTCTCGGCCGATATGCTCAAGCGGGCCCGGTTTTCGCTGATCGACCGGCGGGACTTGCAGACCATTTTAAAAGAGATCGCCATGGGTCAGCGCGGCATCGTGGACGAGAGCACGGCCATCAAGGCGGGCAAAATCGCCGCGGCCGACGGCATGCTGCTCGGTTCGGTGCTGGAACGGGAAAATTCCATCGAAATTTACGCCCGGCTGCTGGACACGGAAACGGCCGAGGTCTTAACCGCAATAGACGCCTACGGTGAAAACATGGATATCGGCGCGTTAAGAGACCTTTGCCGTGGTCTGGATCTGAAACTGACCGATGCTTTGCCCCTGGTGGAGGGCGTGGTGGTCAAAGTGGAGGGCAGCCGGATCATTGTGGATGTGGGCCAGAAAAACCGGATCAAAAACGGCATGAAGATCATTGTGTACCAGATCGGAGAACCGGTGGTGCACCCGGTCAGCGGCAAGGTCATCGGCCTGGATGTCAAGGAACTGGGCCAGGCAAGGATAAAGTCGGTCATGCAGGAGATGTCCTTTGCCGGCCTGGAGGAAAACGTGAACCGGAAGGAGATCCGGCCGGAACAATATATCATTACCCGCTAACATCAAAGGAGGAGATGGCATGAAGGAACCGGGCGTAAGAAAGCTGGCAATAATTTTGACGGTTGCAGGTTTATGTGTGCTCTTTTTCGTCGCGCATGCAAGGGCCCAGGCCCTGGTGCGCATGGAGATTCCGTCTTCCCCGAACCCGGTAGGTTCCGGGGCCCGGGCCCTGGGCATGGGCGGCGCCTTTATTGCGGTTGCCGACGATGCCACGGCCGCCTCCTGGAACCCGGGCGGGCTCATCCAGCTTGAAAAACCGGAAATATCCGCTGTCGTAAGCTATATCTACAGGGAAGAAGACAACACCTTCCGCAACAATCCCGAGGCGTCCGGGTCCTTTAACATCGACAAATACAATTTAAACTACCTGAGTGCCGCGTACCCTTTTAAGGCGGCCGAGCATAACATGATCGTGTCGTTAAACTACCAGCACCTGTTTGATTTCAACCGGGACTGGAGTTTTAAATTCGCCCATCCGGATCCGCTGTTTGTTGCCCCGGTACAGTATAAGTACGAGCAGGCCGGCGCGCTCTATGCCCTGGGCCTTGCCTACGCCGTGGAAATCACCCCTGATTTTTCAGCGGGCATCACGCTCAATTACTGGGGCGATTTTATTTACGAAAACAAGTGGAAGCAAAAGTATCATCTAAAAGGAGACGTCGACCTGGGCGGAATCCCGGGCTCGTTTACCTCGGACAAGACCGAGGAATATTCCTTTTCGGGCTGGAATGCCAACCTGGGGTTTCGCTGGAAAATGACCGAGCACTGGACCCTGGGCGGCGTGTTCAAGCTGCCCTTTACAGCGGACGTTAAACATTCAATAAATTCGGTGGATTCCACCGTGTTTCCCACCGTTCCGACGGCAAACTCGACAACGACGACATCTTTAAATTATGACGATGAGCTGGACATGCCCATGGCCTACGGGGTCGGATTGGCCTACCGCTTTTCGGACAGCTTTACCGTGTCCGGGGATATCTACCGCACCCACTGGAATGATTTTGCCTACAAGGACAGCGCCGGCAACAAAACATCTCCTGTCAGCGGTATCGCGAAAGCAGCTTCCGATATCGACCCGACCACCTGGTTTCGTGCGGGGGCCGAATACCTGATCATCGGCCGAAAGTTTGTGGTGCCCCTGCGTGCCGGCCTGTTTTACGATCCGGCGCCGGCCGAAGGATCGCCGGATGAATACTACGGGTTTTCCCTGGGGTCGGGCATCGCCTATAAACGCTGGATTTTCGATGTTGCCTATCAGTACCGCACCGGTGACGGAGTGAGCAGCTCTATGCTGAAGGCTTTTTCCCAAGACGTGAGCGAGCATATAGTCTATACGTCATTAATTGTGCATTTTTAGAGGCAAGCTTTCCTTTTCAACTTTATTTCACCTGAGAGAGAAAGGCTCTGAATTTCACAAGACAAGCATGGACATTTTCGGTGGGGCGACATGCCTATCAGAAGGGTGCCATCGATTCACGACATAGAGGGGTTAAACCGCCGGGAGGAGGATAGAATTATGTCCCCGATCAATCGAGTGAATAAATTATGGTTGCTTTTGCCGATCATGTTCTGGGCCGTTTTCGGAACCTCCAATGGATTTGCGCAATTAAAAATAGAATCTGTCTATCCCACCCTGGGAGTTCTGGGCCAGGATCTGGCAGTGACCATTCAGGGGGAGGGTTTTGACGGGAACACTCGGATTTCCATGGGCCTGGATGTGGGGAATAAAAGGGCGTTCATCGGCTCGGAGGATACGCAGGGTGAGGCCTATCGCGTCACGGTGGTGGGCGGCACGGCCTACGTGGCGGATGGGGTTGGTGGTCTTCAGGTGATCGATGTGAGCAACCCGGCCAGCCCTCAGATCATCGGCTCGGTGGATACGCCGGGCGATGCCATCAGCGTCACTGCTCTGCCCGCAACCAAAACACTGACAAAGACGACCGGACCTGACATATACGAAGACGACGATACCTTCCAGGATGCAAAGGTGATTGTGCTCAATGACCAGAATCCTGAAAATACTCTGGACGGCTATGAAAAAATACAACATCACACCATCCACGATGAGGGCGATGAAGACTGGGTGATGCTCTACGGACTTGCGGGGGAGACCTATAAAATCAGTTTGGACTCGCCGGGGGTTAACCTGGATGCGGTGATCGGAATTTATGAGAGTGACGGTCAAACGCTGGCCATACCGGAGGAGGTTGATGACACCTTTTCTGGTGAGAAAGAATTTGTCGAATGGGAAGCCAGCGAAACCGGGATTTATTATGTCAGGGTAAGAAATTTTAAGTCGGCGGTATATGGCGCTGGAACAGAATACCAACTAACTCTGACCCAACCTTATGCAGCATTCAGTGGATTTATAACCGGTACGGTCTCTCCCATCGTAAGTGGAACATTGACAACCGGATACGGGGCGGCCATAATACTTCCCAACGGAAGATATTTCATGCCCCATATCGCTGGGACTTTCACCTTAACCGTGACCGCTAATGAATACAATACCTATACTGCGCCTGTGACCGTTGGTGAACTGGCAGTGACGACGGCAAACGTTACCCTGACCCCCACCACTGCACCAACGACGACCACCACCTCTACCACGACAACCACCGTACCAACGACGACGACCACCACTGTGCCTCAAACAACGACAACCACGACAATCCCGGCAATAACTGAAACACTCATTGACCTGTCTCCTGGTTGGAATCTGATAAGTTCCCCCCTTGAGCCTGAAAACTCGCAAATACATACGGTCTTTTTCGGTATAGAGGATCAGATCGTATCCTCGTGGAAATGGGTTGAAAACAACTGGGCTGTATGCTTGCCCGGATACGATGATGACGGGGCAGAATACGCCGATCAAAAGGGCTTCAGCCTGCTTGGAGAGCTGCACGCCGGTGAAGGTTTCTGGGTGAACGCCAGCAACTCGCAATATCTGGCGATTTCAGGCACACAACCTTCTGATTCTTCCATTTCTTTGAGCAGCGGCTGGAACCTGGTGGGACTGAAGAGCTCGTCGGCCAAGAGCGTAAAGGATCTTATCTCCGGCAACGAAGCCAAAATTGCCTCGATCTGGAAATGGGAGAATAACACCTGGGCGGTCTATTTGCCGGGCGAGGCCGACGGCGGTGCGGACTATGCAGCCGGCAAGGGCTTTGGCGTGCTTTCAAATATTGAGCCGGGGGAAGGGTTCTGGCTGAATGCCACGCAGGCGGTTGTGTTGCCTTAAATTCCGCATTTTTAAATCATGGGAAGCCAACCGTGTTTCCCGGTGGTGTATGTCGACCAATGTGATTAAGAGTTGAATGCTAACGATTTTCAAGAGACCACTGCACGGTTTAGCAGAAATATTTACTGGATCAATATCGAAGAAATCGCAGCATTAATACGATGCGAGTCAACTTTGGCTCCATCTTTCCATTTTTAAAGTTTATCAAAAACCGGGTAAAAGCCGATTTGAAGAGATCAACTGTGATGACCTGAGCGGCTATATAGAATGGGAACAGGACCAGGGGAAAAAGCCCTTGACGGTGCATAATCGTTTGCGTTCGCTCAGGGCTTTTTTTAACTATCACATGGATCGTGGCAACGTAGGTCCAGACATCCTCAAGCGCAAACTGCGTATTAAACTGCCCCAAAGATTACCACTCCGGATTCGCGTGGTGTGCACGGTTACTCTGCACTACGATCTGGACTGATACTCGGAACTACCAACAATGAACGGAGTGCTCGAGATATCTAAAAATAAACAGCCCAAGAAGGATGGTCAGAAACACTTCGATGGAATTGATATCAAGGTGCCGCAGAACCGGGCATCGGGGAGGTCAGAATAATCCCTGAACGCCATAGAGAGCCTCCTACAGCGACGAACTGCGTCCCGGACCATGCCACACCATTTAGGGCAATGTCCTGGTGAAATCGCAATGTCCATGCACCCCCATCGGGAAAGGTAAGGATACCGCGGTCGCCCACAGCTACGAACTGTGTTCCAGTCCAGACAACATCATGAAGAGTATTGTAAATATCAGTACCTGAAGTCCATGACGTCCACGCTATGCCATCAGGAGAAACAAGGATAATGCCAGCAGCTCCTGCAGCTACGAACTTTGTTCCAGACCAGATAACAGCAAATAGGTGATTAGCAGTATTTGAAGTTTGTGGCGTCCACGTGATTCCATCCGGAGAGGTAAGAACAGCGCCGGCATTGGAAGTGTTGTTCCCCCCTACCGCTACATACTGCGTCCCAGACCATACGACAGCGTCCAGACTCCCCTCCGTGCCTGAAGCCTGTGTGGTCCACACAATACCATTGGGAGAGGTAAGAACAGTGTTACTAGTTCCCACGGCTACAAACTGCGTTCCAGACCAAGTAATGCCGTTCAATCTATTCGCATTACCGGTTCCCCGCACGGTCCAAGTGATGCCATCGGGAGAGGTGAGGATACCCCCATTACTGATACCTGCCACGAATAGAGTTCCGGACCAGGCGATGGAAGTCAAATCATTGGTGATACTTGAGTTACGCCGGATCCATTTGACCCCATCTGGAGAGGTTAAAATCATACCGTAGTCGCCCACCGAAACGAACTGTGTTCCGGACCATACGATGGCAACCAGACCCACATTTTCGGGCATCACAATTGACAGTTGCGATGTCCACGTGACCCCATCGGGAGAGGTGAGGAAGACCCCACCATATCCAACTGCCAGGAACTGCGTTCCAGTCCAGATAACTTTACCCAGATTGGAGGTGGCAACCTGCTAAGTCCCAGAGTAATTGGCCATCAATCTTAGATTTTATGACCCCGCTATCCCGCTACCCAGAATAACCCGCCCAAGCTGAAAACCCGAAAAAAATATCCGGTCCATTCAGAAATAAAATACCTGCAACCTCGCTTACCACTGCATACCCCGCCGGGGATTGATTTTGTATCCCTCCTGTTTCAAGAAAAAGTTCGCCAAAAACCATTCTCTAACAGGAGGGATACAGATGCTGCTGTCAGCAACACCGGAAGCTATTAAAGCATACCAGGAGGAATTGGAAAAGAACAAAATCAAACCCGATAAACTGCCGCCGTGCTCCCGATGTCTTGTAAAATCGACTTTCTTCAAGGAGCACGCCTATCGAGACCGCAAATTCCTGGTGATCGTCGATATGGTGGTTAAAACCTTTTTAAGCGCACTGCTTCGATTCAAGTGCCCCGGATGCGGCAAAACGTTTACCTATTATCCGGATTTCGCACTCCCCCACAAGCATTATACCCGGCAGACGTTCACGTACTTTAGCCGCATTTATGTCCAAGACCCGGATAAAACATACCAGAAAGCGATCATGGTCAATAACAGCGCTCCGGGGTATCCCGACGATCAGCAAACCCTGGCGGCGTCCACGATTCATCGCTTTATCACAACTCTTTCCAGTTTAAAAACATGTTCCCAAAAGGCTCTGGACCTGATTCTTCAAGAAAACCCCGCATCTGCCATCTGCCGCAACATAGCAAACCTGAAGGTCCCCGGACAAAAATTCAAAAGCAAGTCCAGAGAAAACATCCTGGTGCAGTGCTCAAGATTTTTTGAAATCGAAACCCTTTTCCAGCATACTTTTAACACTTCGATTTTCACCAAGTTGGCAATACGCTGCGCATTTACCTGATGTAGGGTTCACCTCCAGTTGACACGGGAGGTGACATGAACAAAAATCAGGAAAAATGGGCCATTTTCTGGTGCGATTTACTCAGCCCCATCATCTACGAGCAGATCGAACCGGACAAAACCCATCAATTTCTAAAAATGCTGGCAAAGGAGCCCATTCTTTTCCCCGATGGCCATATCAAAAAGCCGGCCCTTTCCACTTTAAAAAGAAAACTCAAAAAATACCGCACGGCCGGTTTTGACGCCCTGGCCCGAAAAAAACGAAAAGATCGGGGAAAACCCCGACAAATATCCCCCGAAGTGATCCAAAAGGCCATCGAACTGAAAAAGGATCAACCCCTCCGGTCTGAGCAGACCATCAACCGCTTTTTAAAAGACATCTATGGCCAAACGGTCCCGCGCTCCACCCTTTACCGGCATCTGAAAGATGCCCATGCCACCCGTCTCAAGCTCGGGGTGATCCAAAAAAAGGTCCGCAAACGCTGGAGCCGGGACCATACCCATGACCTGTGGGTGGGTGACTTTGAAGACGGTCCCTACGTGCTGGAAAATCACCAGGTCCTGCCCACCTATCTGTCAGCCTTTATCGACTGCTACAGCCGCTACGGTGTAGAAGCACGCTATTATCTGCGCGAAAATTTAGATGTGCTCATCGACTCCTTTATCCGGGCCATGGCCACCCACGGCGCCCCGTTAAGCATCTATGTGGACAATGCCAAAATCTATCATTCAAACGGATTAAAA
>JAUYIZ010000371.1 GCA_030688615.1 Desulfobacterales bacterium
AACCTTAAGCCTCGTCTGAGAAACCGCGTTTCTTATGGCGATGAATCCAGCTCCGCTGGCGGCGGTGCTGAAACCTGACACCTGAAACCTCTTTCACCAACGACTGCGATTTACACCCCAGAGGGGATTTGCTTGGTTGGAAGTTCATTGTATGATTGAAATTACAAATACCAAATTACAAATACCAAACAATTTCCAATGACCCAAATTCGAAAATCCAAACGATGTCTCGTCCTGGAAGATTTGGGTCATTGAATATTGGAAGTTGAGATTTGTTTGTAATTTGGTGCTTGGAATTTGTAATTTTAGACATAAAACGCCAAAGCAGGGCCATCTTTCCCTGACCTGGCCCTTAGGACCAGGTTTTCAATACGGAATAAAAAGAGTCCTGCAAGGCCCCGGACAGGACGCGCTGCGGTAAAATACCCGCCGCTGACGATCTTGCGGTTGCATTATCTTTTGAACTGTGCTAATTGCTCGGTCCATCAATGGCCTTTTTTGCGCCGGCCGGCGTTTTCCGCGGGTTTTGGGCGGCCACGCACAAAACGTGCGCCCGGCCGTAAAGCCGTGTGCGGCCCTGCCCGGCACAAAAATTGCCCATTTCCTGGTGGAACACCCAAGGCGGACTTTTTACGGAAATGTCAAAACATACCCTATGGAATAGAGAAGCCCCATGACTGCCACGCCTGGAGACCTTTGCAAAACACCCCCTTTCGCCCGATTTCTGCGTCTGGCTCAAAATTTAATCCTCAAAATACTAAATGTATTCCTGCGGTTAAATTTTTTGCCATCCTTGAACTGGAACGAAATTGAGCATTTTTCAAAGGTCTCCCCCATGAACGCCAAAATTGCCCAGCTGCGCCGTTTCGGCTGCCCCGCAGCACGGGTTTTTTACCTGGCGCTGCTTTTCCTGATGCCTTTCCAGGGCCCGGCTCTTGGCTGGGACCGGCCGTTTAACAACGCCGCCAACTGGGGGGGGACCGGTCTGATGGAAATTCCCACGGCCCGCATCCTGGAGGACGGCATATTGCGCACCGGGTATGCCGAAGCGCGCCCCTTCCGCTGGGTTACCATCGGCGCCGGGGTGTTTCCCGGCCTGGAGTTCAGCGGACGGCTCACGGAAATCACCAACATCCCGGCCTTTGGCCCTAACTCTGCCTATGGAGCCAATAAAGACAAGGCCTTTGACCTGAAGTATCAGCTGCTGGCAGAATCCAAATATCTTCCGGCCGTGGCCCTGGGGCTGCACGATTTCCACGGGACAGCGCTGTTCGAAGCCCAGTACCTTGTGTTCAGCCGCCAGATTTTTCCCTTTGATTTTACCCTGGGTCTGGGCACCAAGCGTCTCGGGGGCGCAGGCTCCCTCTCCCTGTTCGACGACACGGGCCTGTTCGGCGGCATCGAATGGGCCGTACACAAGCGGCTGCATTTTCTGGCGGAATACAACCCCATCAAGTACGAACAGGACAAAGGCAGCGCCCGGGGCGTTCCGGAAGGCGCCGACTCGCCCATCAATCTGGGCCTGCGCTTTAAAGTCCAGCCCGGGATGGACCTCGGCCTTTCCTACCAGCGGGGCGACACCTTCGGCTTTATGGCGCACCTCCAGGTCCAGTTGGGCAAACCCCTGCTTCCCAAAAAGCCGGATCCGCCCCTGTGGGCCCCGGTGGACCGGCGCCCCTTTGCCGACAGGGATGCCCGGGACATGGTAGATAAAATTAAGATTGCCGTCGAAGAAGCCGGGTTCAAGGACGTGACCGTGTACACCGATGGCCGGAACCTGACCGCCGAATTTGAAAACACCAGGTATCTTTCCAACCAGAAGGCCGCCGGCCGGGTGCTTCGCATCCTGCTCTATCATTCGCCGGAGGACACGAAACAACTGATCGCAATCCTCAAGCGGTCCCAGATGTCCTTTCTGAAAATATCAATAGAACCGCTTCACCTGGATCAATACCTGCAGAACAAAATCTCCCACGAAATTTTCGCCGAACTGGTCCGGGTGGAAAGCATTTCCGGCACGCAGCAGGCACACCCGTCCGACCTTGTCAAAACCGCCCGGATTGGAAAATTTGACTTTCAACCGGGCATCAAGCCCAGTTTCGAACCCTATCTGAACGACCCGTCCGGGTTCTTCAAATTCCGGGCGGGAATTGAACCCTACGTCACCGCAACCCTCTGGAAGGGCGCGGCCGCACACGCCCGCTACAAGATCCCCTTTACCTCCGATGTCCGCTCCAGCTTCACGCCCGGGCCGGATGCCGTCCGGTCGGACGGGTGGCTCTACATGGGCACCGAGCCGACCCTGGAGCAGTTGCTGTTCGACCAGACGTTCCAGCTGCCGAAAAACACCCTGGGCCGGTTCAGTTTCGGGTATCTGGAGGAGATGTATGCCGGGGCCGGGGGGGAACTGCTGAAATTTTTCGGGGACGGCAGCCTGGCCCTGGGCATTGAAGGCGACTGGGTGCGCAAAAGAGAGCCGGGAACCCAGCTGGCGCTGCTTGATTTTGAAGGCCACACGCTCCTGGCAAATGCATATTTTAAGCTCCGCAATCCGGACCTGACGCTGCAGGCCCAGTATGGACGCTTCCTGGCAGGTGACATCGGCTGGCGCTTTCAGGTCAGCCGGGAATATGAATACGGTCTGGTCCTGGGCGGATGGTACAGCTTTACGGACACCGACGGGTTCAAGGAAGCATTCAACCGGGGATATAACGACAAGGGCGTTTTCATATCCGTGCCGGCCCGGATGTTTTCAAATTACGAATCCCGCACCCGGTACAATTATGCCATGAAACCCTGGTCGCGGGATGTGGCCGCCACCGTGGACCACTGGAGCAGTCTGTTCGGCCTGGGATCCGACCTGACGCCGGCCGCGTTCAAGAGTAACCTGAGCCGCATAAAAATAGAAAAGGTCGCCGTCATAGAAAGCAGGTGACAGCCTTTGGCCGAAAAAAATACTTTTATTTTACATAAAAAAAGCTTGCAATCTTCAAAAACAGGTGATATTAAAGGTACAGTAAATTTTAGATCGAGAAAAAATCTTGCAATCAACCAAAAAATTGATGTTCATATACCGTATTTAAAAAAGAGGAGGAAGCCATGAAAATTTTTAAAGGGAAAGTTAAGTCCGTGATCTACATCTTGCTGCTGGCGGTTGTGTTATCCCCCATTTCGCCTTCCATCGTTCGCGCCCAGGCGGTCGATGCCGCAGGCGCGGCCGGGGCCGGAGGAGCAGGGGGGCAGGCGGTTGTGGCAGCGTCGCTGGGATCATGGCTCTCTAGCCTCGGCGCAGCAGGGCTTGCCGCGGTTGCCGTGGGCACCGCTGTTATCGTTGGCACCCTTACGTATGTGGTTGCCGAAGACAGTCAGGGAGATAAAGTTGTCACCCTTCACAATGTCGTAGTGCATCATTAACAGCCGGCACGGCCGCACACATTTTTTCCCGGCGCCTTTTTCCGCGGCGCCGGGAAACCCCTATTTTTCTGCACGCAGGTTTTGACGGGCTCCCGTAAAAATACAAAGTTCAGATTCGACCCCCCCAAAAAAATATTTCCTCCTGCCAGTCCGTACGCCCCGTGTCCCTGTCCAAGTAGGCTGAAAAAATGAGACCGTTGCATACCCTGCCTTGGGCCCGCTTTCCTCATAATACGCCGTGGCTGCCCACGCTTGACGGCTGGCCGCGCCCTGGACGAAAAACACCGTGTGTTTTATCCGATTGACCCGGAATCTATAAAATGCTATAAGGCCTCCAGGGGCAAAAACAACATGAAGTTTACCTACAGGGGGAACATTATGGAGAAAACAAGGCGACACCGGGCGATTGGCGTATTGGTATTTCTGACGGTTCTATTGCTGCTCATGGCCGGGTGCAGCAGGCTCAAACCGAGGAATGATCCCGGATCAGCGGGTTTGGTGCAGAAAGAAAGAGGTTCGGTCTATTATGACTTCGGCGACATCCCCGTGCCGCGCGAGCTTAAAATGGACAAGGGCCTGTCCTTCGTGTTCCGGGCCCCGGGATTTTCCGCGGGCGTCCTTTCCCTGTACGGCAGGGTGGAGGTGAACTCTTTGATCAATTTTTTTGACCAACATATGGCCCGGGACAACTGGAGACCGGTAAGTTCTTTCAAATCCCCGCGAACCATAATGCTGTTCAACAAGGAAAACAGGTGGTGTGTGATCAATATATCCGAAAAAAGTTATTATACCCATGTGGACATCTGGGTCTCACCGGCCAGCGGCGGGGAGGCTCCGGGGCTGACAAAATAGCCCGCCTTTTCCAGGCCGCGCCACCCGGACCGCGAAAAACGGGCAGCGAAAAACGCACAGCGAGAAATTAAAAATGGATTACAGCCTGAAAGACAAGAACATCATTCTGGGCGTCTGCGGGGGCATTGCGGCCTATAAAAGCGTTGAACTGCTGCGGCTTCTCAAGAAAGGCCAGGCCAATGTCCGGGTGATCATGACCCGCAATGCGCTCCATTTTGTGGGCCCGCTCACTTTTGAGGCCCTGTCCGGCACGGCGGTCTGCACCAGCCTGTTTACCGCCAACGATCCGGCCGCCATCCGGCATATCGACTGGGCGGCCGCTGCGGACGCGGTGGTGGTCGCGCCGGCCACGGCCAACATTATCGGCAAAATTGCCGGCGGGCTGGCCGATGATGCCTTGAGCACGTTTCTGCTGGCCGTCACCTGTCCGGTGATCCTGTGCCCCTCGATGAACACCCACATGTATGAAAACAAGGCCATGCAGAGAAACCTTCAAAGGCTCAAAGCCGACGGCCTGCTGGTCCTGGCGCCTGAATCCGGGCAGCTGGCCTGCGGCACCACCGGCCCGGGGCGTCTGCCCGAACCGGAAGTTATTCTCGACCGGGTGGTGAGCTGTCTGTCGCCCCAGGACCTGAAGGGTAAAAACATACTGGTGACTGCCGGCCCCACCCGGGAACCCGTTGACCCGGTGCGGTTCATGAGCAATCCGTCTTCAGGGAAAATGGGCTATGCCGTCGCACGGGCCGCGCAGCACCGGGGCGCCCGGACCACGCTGATCGCCGGTCCTGTCAGCCTTGCCGACCCGCCGCATGTGAATTTGATCCGGGTCAATACCGCCCGGGAAATGGCAAGCGCCGTGTTTGACAACATGGACCGGGCCCATGTCATCATTAAAGCCGCTGCCGTTTCGGATTATCGCGCCAAGGAGATTGCAGCCCATAAAATCAAAAAAGAAAACGATGAAATTGTATTGTCTTTCCAGAAAAATCAGGATATCCTCAAAGAGGTCGGCCGAAGAAAAAAGCATCAGATCCTGGTGGGTTTCGCAGCCGAAACCCAGGCTCTGGAAGCCAATGCGGTTAAAAAGATGACGGAAAAGAATCTGGACATGATTGTCGGAAATCTCGTGGGATCGCCGGACTCCGGTTTTCACTCAGACACCAACACCGTGGCCTTCTTTTTCAAAGACGGGTCCAGGGAAGCCCTTGATCCCATGGAAAAAGATACGATTGCCCACATCCTGCTGGATCGAATCGTTGAGAAATTCTTAAAATAATCAAGTGCAGCTCATGCCGGAAGCATACGGACAAGAAACGCCGGGAACGGCGGCGCGGTTTATCCGGACTTGTGATGATATCCGCCACAGCCTCGAATATCTGGCCGGCATCGGATGCAGGGGATTTGACTGCTGCCCCGGAACTGTTCGGTTAATGGATGCCTGGGGAACCGGAAGCCCGGGCCGGGCAGAGACATTGGAATCCATCCGGTCGGAGCTGGGCAACTGCCGGCGGTGTAAACTTGCCGAAACCCGCAACCATATCGTGTTCGGCGCGGGAAATCCGGATGCCGGGCTTTTATTCGTGGGGGAAGGGCCCGGATATGACGAAGACCTGCAGGGGCTTCCATTTGTCGGCGCCGCCGGCCAGCTGCTGACCAAGATTATCCAGGCCATTCAACTCCGCCGGGAGCAGGTTTATATCTGCAACGTCGTCAAGTGCCGTCCTCCCGGAAACAGGAACCCCCTGCCGGATGAAATCGGCGCGTGTGTTCCTTTTTTAAAACGGCAGATCCAGAGCATCCGGCCCGCAATGATCTGTGCCCTGGGTGCGTTTGCGGCCCAGACCCTGCTGGAAACGACAGAACCCATCTCCAGTTTGCGGGGGCGGATTTTCGACTACATGGGGATAAAGCTGCTGGCGACCTACCACCCTGCCTATCTGCTGCGCAATCCCGATCAAAAAAAGGCCGTCTGGGAGGATATGAAAACGTTAATGAGGGAGATGGGATGATGCGGATAAAATTACCGCTTATTACGTTACTGCTTCTTCTCCTGGCAGGTCCCCGAGCCGGTTGGGCTGATGGGAACGAGATATACATCCTCAAGGTATCCAGCGCCATCGGCCCGGGCATAGCGGATTTTATCCGCAAAGGGATCAAACAGGCCAATGATGAGAACGGACGCTGCATCATCATCGAGCTGGACACCCCCGGGGGCCTGGTGGACTCCATGCGCCAGATCGTGATGGACATTTTCGGCAGCAGGATCCCGGTCCTGGTGTTTGTGTCGCCCAGCGGGGCCAGGGCCGCATCGGCCGGCGTGATGATCACCCTGGCCGCCGATATTGCCGCCATGGCCCCGGGCACGAACATCGGCGCCGCCCACCCCGTGGGCGCCGGCGGAAAGGAAATCGGCAAAACCATGTCCGATAAAGTGCTCAACGACATGGTGGCCTATGTCAAAAGCATCGCCCAGCGGCGGGCAAAGAATGTGCAATGGGCGGAAGAGGCTGTGCGCGAAAGCGTGTCGGTGCCTGAAACCGAGGCGCTCAAAAATAATATCATCGATATTATCGCCAAGGACACCGATGACCTGATCCGGCAGGTCAATGGCCGGCAGATTAAAGACAAAGGCGTTTTAGACCTTGAAAATGCCAGCCGCAAAATCATCCGGGAAGGCCTGCGGACCAAAATTTTAAAGACCATCAGCGACCCGAATATTGCCTACATACTGATGATGATCGGCCTGGCCGGCATTTATTTCGAGCTGTCCCATCCCGGGTCCATTTTTCCCGGTGTCATCGGCGGTATCAGCCTGGTCCTGGCTTTCTTCTCGTTTCAGACCCTGCCGGTCAACTATGCGGGCGTCCTTCTGATCGTCCTTGCGCTGATATTCTTCATCATGGAAATGAAAATCACCAGTTACGGGCTCCTGAGCGTGGCCGGGGTGATTTCACTGCTGCTCGGGTCTTTGATGCTGTTTGAAGATATACCCGCCGAATGGGGCCTTAAACTCAGGGTGCTGCTGCCCACCGTGGCGCTGGTCTCCGGGTTCTTTATTTTTGTTGCCGCCCTCGTGTTCCAGGCCCAGGTCCGGCGGCCGAAAACCGGCGCCGAGGGCCTCGTCGGAACCATCGGCGTGGTCCGGGAGGCCATAAATCCTCAGGGCAAGGTGTTTGTCCATTCGGAGCTGTGGAACGCAACCTCCAGGGAACCGATTGAAATAAATGTAAAAGTGATAATTAAAAAGGTGGACAACCTCATGCTGGAGGTGGAACCGGCGGACGTAAAACCCTGACCCGGTCGGTTTATTTTAGACAGGATCAACAGGATTTTTGGTATTTTTTTTACCAATATCTTGTCAATCCGGTTAATCCTGTCAAAGAATACTTTCGATTATGTATAGACATTTTTGAATTTATTAGTAATAATAACATTTTGATTGTGATTTGTCTTTTAACCCCATAAAGATCGTTTAAGGAGAAAGCCATGTCTGTATTTACACTGGTTGCCGTCATAATTCTGGTTCTTTTTTTCCTTTCCTCGGCCCTGCGGATTTTAAACGAGTATGAACGCGGGGTGGTTTTTCGGCTGGGGCGGGTCATCGATGCCAAAGGACCCGGGTTGATCATACTCATTCCCGTGGTCGATAAGATTATCAAAGTGAGCCTGCGCCTGGTGGCGCTGGATGTGGACCCCCAGGATGTGATTACCCGGGACAATGTTTCCGTCAAGGTCAATGCCGTGATTTATTTCAGGGTCGTTGATCCCATCAAGGCCATCATTGAGGTGGAAAACTACAGCTATGCCATGTCCCAGCTGGCCCAGACCACCCTGCGAAGCGTTTGCGGCCAGGCCGAGCTCGATGAGCTCCTGTCAGCCAGGGAGAAGATCAATAGGGAACTTCAGGAAATACTGGACATGCATACCGATCCATGGGGAATCAAGGTCGCCAATGTTGAATTAAAACATATCGACCTGCCCCAGGAGATGCAGCGGGCGATGGCCAAGCAGGCCGAGGCCGAAAGGGAGCGGCGGGCAAAGATCATCAATGCCGAGGGTGAATTCCAGGCATCGCAAAAGCTGGCCGATGCAGCGGAAATCATTCAGAAACACCCCATGGCGCTGCAGCTCAGATATCTTCAAACCATGCGGGAGATGGCCGCGGAAAACAGCACTACCACGATTTTCCCGGTCCCCCTGGATCTTTTTCAGCCGCTGGTCAAGTTTCTCAACAGGGACCAGGATGCAGAAAAAAACAAAGCGTGAGGGAGTAATTGTCCTCTTGACACAATTAAGACAACTGGTTTATTAATGGCGTAAAATTTGAAGGCGGGGGCGCAGGGAGGCCTCCGCTTGTGCTTTTAAAAAAGAAAGAGGAGAATTTCAGGCATGGCTGGTAAAAAAAAGGCAACCAAAGAAAAACCCTTGGAAAAAATGACTGCAAAGGAGCTCCGGGAGTTCGCCTTGAACATTCCGGACCTGGCTGGTGTTCACGGAATGAACAAGGACGAGTTGATCCGCAGCATACAGGTTTCCAGGGGCATGGAAAGTAAGCAGGCCGGCAGTAAAAAAGACGCTTCGGTGCGTGAAATTAAGAAAAAGATCCGGAAAATCAAGGCCGCCAGTGAAGATGCGGCCATTTCCAGCAATCCGAAGATGAGTGAAATCTACAAGCGGCGCCTCGGCCGGCTCAAGAAAAAGACGCGCCGGGCCGCCTGAACCGCATCAGCGGGCCCCTTGCCCGCAGCTTGCCGCAGGGAGATTCAATCTTTATTAATTATTGATGGAAACCTTATTCTTACAGGATTTAATTAAAGTTTTTATTGAATCTATTTCAACCGAAAGGGGGTATTCGCCCGAGACCTGCCGTGCGTACGGGGCGGATTTAACATCTTTTGCAGGCCATGTGATGGAAAATCGGGCCGGGGAACCGGACAAACAAAACGTGACGCCAGTCGGCGACGTGGACAGCCTGATGATCCGGCAGTATCTGGGCGTGATGCATAAAAAGTACAACAAGACCACGATTGCCCGAAAACTTTCGGCGCTCCGCTCCTTTTTCAGGTATCTTGTCCGGTTTGGCATCCTGCGTGAAAATCCGGTTGAATCGATTCTTACCCCCAAGCAGGCAAAAACGATCCCCGTCTATCTGCCCGTGGATGATATGTTTCTGCTTCTCGATTCCATCGACACGGAAACCCTGTCGGGCTTACGGAACCTGGCGATTTTTGAAACCCTGTACTCCTGCGGGGTGCGCATATCCGAATTGGCGGGCATGAACGTTCATGACATTGATTTTGCCGCCGGCATGGTCCGCGTTCTTGGCAAAGGCAACAAGCAGCGCATGGTGCCCATCGGAAAGAAAGCGATTGCGGTTGTCCAGGCCTACCGGCAAAAACTTCAGGAGCAGTCGGGGATCGCCCGGGATCGGAACACGCCGCTTTTCCTGAACAAAAACGGCGGCCGGCTGACCTCCCGCTCCATGGCGCGCATCCTGGATCAGGCCGCCAGATCGTGCGGCATTCCGGTTCCGGTATCCCCCCATGCTTTGCGGCACACTTTCGCGACGCACATGCTCAATGCCGGCGCGGATTTAAGGGTGGTCCAGGAGCTGTTGGGTCATGTGAGTCTTTCCACGACCCAGAAATATACCCATGTGAGTATCGATAAACTGATGGAAATTTACGACAAGACACATCCAAGGCGGTGATCATGGAGTTTCACGGGACCACAATCCTGGCCATCCGGCATCAGGGGCGGGTGGCTGTCGCCGGCGACGGCCAGGTGACTTTGAACAATACCATCATTAAGCACCAGTCCAAAAAAGTCAGAAAAATTTACAACGACAAGATCATCGTCGGTTTTGCCGGCGCCACTGCGGATGCCTTGAATCTTTTTGACCGGTTCGAGAAAAAACTCGATCGTTTCAATGGAAACCTGACCCGCAGTGCAGTTGAACTTGCCCGGGACTGGCGAACCGACAGGTACTTGAGACGTCTGGAAGCCGTCATGATTGCCGTGGACACGACACGGATGTTTCTCATATCGGGAAATGGTGATGTGATCGAGCCGGACCACGATATCATGGCCATCGGCTCGGGAGGTGTCATGGCCCAGGCCGCGGCCACGGCGCTGATGAAACATACGGATCTGGATGCCAGACGCATTGTGGAAGAGGCCATGAATATCGCCGCCGCCATCTGTATTTATACCAATAATGTCATAACCATCGAGGAATTAAAAGATGCATAGCGGGCAAAGCCGATGAGCAGTTTAAAGCCGATCGAAATTGTTGCAGAGCTGGATAAATATATCATCGGACAGGATAGGGCCAAGCGGTCGGTGGCCATTGCCTTGAGAAACCGGTGGCGAAGACAGCAGGTCCCGGAGGATCTGCGGGACGAAATTGCGCCCAAGAATATCATTCTCATCGGCCCCACCGGGGTCGGAAAGACGGAGATCGCAAGACGCCTTGCCCGGCTGACGGATTCTCCGTTCAACAAGGTCGAAGCCTCCAAATTTACCGAAGTGGGATACGTGGGCCGGGATGTGGAATCCATGATAAGGGATTTGCTCGAACTGACCGTCAACATGGTGAAAAGCAGGGAGCATGAAGCGGTCAGGGAACGGTCGTCCGAGGCCGCCGAAGAGAGGATGCTGGACATTCTGCTGCCCAAACCTGAAGTGACAAAGCCTCAGGCGCCGGAAGCTCTTCATGAGGTCCAGCTGGAAACAGCGGCGCTGCCCGGCAGGGAAAGATCGGGCACCAGAGAAAAACTGCGCCGGATGCTCCGGGAGGGAAAGCTGGATGATCGCTTCGTGGATCTGGATGTCTCGGAACGGTCCATGCCCATGGTGGAAATTTTCTCCAATGTGGGTCTGGAGGAGATGGGGATTAATTTCAAAGACATGTTCGGCAGCCTGTTGCCGAAAAACACCAAGCGGCGAAAGATCAAAGTCCCCGAGGCCATGAAGATTATGGCCCAGGAGGAAGCTCAGAACCTGGTGGATATGGAAAATGTCGTCCGCGTGGCCATCGAAAAGGTGGAGCAGTCGGGGATAATTTTTCTGGATGAGATCGATAAGATTGTCGGCGCTGAAGGCCGCCAGGGAGCCGACGTCTCCCGGGAAGGGGTGCAGAGAGATTTGCTCCCGATTGTGGAGGGCACGACCGTGACGACCAAGTACGGGCCGGTGAAAACGGACCACATCCTGTTTATTGCATCCGGGGCCTTCCACACCAGCAAGCCGTCGGATTTAATCCCGGAGCTTCAGGGCCGGTTTCCTATCCGGGTGGAACTGGATTCGCTGGGCCGGCGAGAGTTTATCAGGATCCTTACAGAACCCCGCAACGCGCTGCTCATACAGTACATGGCGCTTCTGAGGACCGAAGGGATCCAGGTGGTCTTTGAAGACGATGCCGTGGCCCGCATCGCATCCATCGCCGAAGAAGTCAATATGCTCACAGAGAACATCGGCGCCAGGCGACTGCATACCATCATGGAGTGTCTGCTCGAAGATATTCTTTTCGATGCACCGGACAGGATGGAAAAATGCACGGTCATTGATGGAAACTATGTGGATGAAAAACTGATGCGCATCAAGGAGAATGAGGATTTAAGCCGGTACATTCTATGACGGGAAACGAGAAACGAGACGTGAAATCAAACGTTGCAGACATACTGATTGAGGCGTTGCCGTACATCCGCAGGTTCTACGGCATGACCATCGTCATCAAGTACGGCGGCCATGCCATGGTCGACGAGCAGTTAAAGGAGGATTTTGCCCGGGATATCACGTTGATGAAATTTGTCGGGCTCAACCCGGTGGTCGTGCACGGGGGCGGGCCCCAGATCAACTCCGTACTGGACCGCATGGGGATTACGCCGAAATTCATCCGGGGGATGCGCCTC
>JAUYIZ010000372.1 GCA_030688615.1 Desulfobacterales bacterium
GACCAGGGTTGCGGTGCCGAGAAGACAAAGGCCCCCGACCAGGTAACGCCGCCAGTAGCGTCCCGCGTAATAAAACAAACGCTTCATGATTCCATTGAAAGTAACCCAGGGTGCTCGTGATCGCAAGGTAACGCGCGGCACGGCGGGGCGATTGGAGGTAGGGGCGACCCCCCTGTGGTCGCCCAAAAAACAGGGCAGGCACAGGGGCCTGCCCCTACGTGTGGTTGCCCATTATGCGGGCAGGCACAGGGGCCTGCCCCTACGTAAAAAATTTTCCACAAGGTGTTTGATATCCTCTGTCTGGTCGGGCTGCTTCCAGATCACGGCGGCATCCTTTTTAAACCAGGTCAGCTGGCGTTTGGCATATCTGCGGGTGTCGCGGGTCAGGGTCCGCAGCATTTCCTCTTCAGACCAACGCCCGGCAAGATACCCGCTGATATGGCGGTATCCCAAAGCCTGCATGGAATTTAGACCGGGGGCGTATCCCATGGCCATGAGATTTTTTACCTCATCGATAAAGCCGGCTGCCATCATGCGCTCTGTTCTCTTTTCAATGCGCTCATAAAGGGTCTTGCGGTCCAGGGTCAGGCCTATTTTCAGGACACTATATGGGTTGCCGGCAAACCGGTGCTCATTGTGGTAGCCGGACAGGGGCTTTCCGGTGGCTTCAAAGGTTTCCAGGGCCCGGATGATGCGGTAGGCATCGTGGGCATGAATTTTTTCAGCCGCCTGCGGGTCGCATTCGCAGAGCCGCCGGTGCAGGGCCTTGCTGCCCAGCAGGGCGGCCTCGGCTTTTAACCTGCTGCGAATTTCAGGCGCCACCTCCCGGGCAGCAAACAGACCGTGGAGCAGCGCCTTAATGTACAGGCCCGTCCCCCCCACCACAAACGGAAGTACATGCCGCCGGTGAAGGTCCGTTATTTTATTTCGGGCCGTTTGGGCATATCGGGCCGCATCGACCGCCCCATCGGGATCCACCATATCAATCATGTGATGCGGCACGGCTTTCAACTCCCGCGCACCGGGCTTGGCGGTGCCGATGTCCATGTGCCGGTAGACCTGCATGGAATCCGCGCCGATGATTTCCCCGTGGAACAATGGCGCCAGATCCACGGCAACCGCGGTTTTCCCGACCCCGGTCGGACCGCAGATCACGACGATTTTCGGCTTTGTTGGATCTGGTATCATATCTTGGGCCCTTGTCTGTGGGACAGTTCCATAAATTGCAATTTTTCTTTTAAAAGTCCATTATTTTATGTTATGGGTCAATGTTATAATCATAATTTAAAGCAGATGTGGTATGAATGATTCGCCAATGGCGTGAGTTTTTTATACGATCTAAAAGGATTTTTTCAGATGTTTTATCAATCTACCCTTTATATTTCTCTGATCATTTTCGTCGCCGGCCTGATCTATCAGGTCTCTTTCTGGTTCCGCCGGCATCTGGGGATTACGGGCGCGGGTGTTCCGGCTTCTAAAAGGGTCATGGCGGCGCTTCAGGGGTGCCTCGGCGTGATAGGGAGCCGGAACATTCTGACCCTTTTTAAAGTGCTGTTTTTAGACGTCATCCTCCAGATAAGAACGCTCAGGGAAGATTTTTATCGCTGGCTGATGCATATTCTGATCTACTGGGGCTTTATGCTTCTTCTTTTCATGCATGCCCTGGATAAAATTATCATGGCGAAAATTTTCAGCAACTATTATGCCACCCTCAACCCGTTCATGTTCTTACGGAATTATTTCGGCGTCATGGTGATCGTCGGTATCGGACTGGCCGTCTTGCGGCGCTGCTTTTTTAAGATTCCCCGGCTTCGAACCCATTCCATGGATTATTTCATCATGGTCATCATCGGGCTGATCATCGGCTCGGGTTATCTGCTCGAAGCGGTCAAAATCACCTCTCACACCCGGTTCGGCAACCACGTGTTTGACTATTTAAAATCGGAAGATGAAAAGGAAATTAAGGCGCTCGAGTCCCTGTGGGTTAAGGAATACGGCCTGGTTTCACCCAACCTGGAAGAACCCCTATCCCCGGAGCTTCTGTCCATGGGCAGGGAACTGAATGAATCCTGTGTCAGTTGCCATTCCAGGCCCCGGTGGGCCTTTGTCAGTTACGGCCTGGCAAAAATGATCCGGTCGCGACTGCTCGGCGTCGGCCTGGACCGGGCCGGTCTGCCGGATATATTGTGGCATGTGCATTTTTTAGCCTGTTTTCTGGGCCTGATCTATCTGCCGTTCAGCAAAATGTTCCACCTGATCGCCGGGCCGGTCAGCCTGCTGGCCAACAGCGTGATGAACCGGGACACATCCGATCCGGCCAACATCGCCACCCGGCAAATCATGGAACTGGATGCCTGCACCCACTGCGGGACCTGCACCCTGCGGTGTTCCGTGGCCATTGCCTTTGAAAAGATCGGTAACGTGAACATCTTGCCGTCGGAAAAAATGGTTTATTTGAAAAATTTCGTTGCCCATAAAAACATCAGTGAAAAAGAGCTGAAAATCATTCAGGAAGGAATATATCTGTGCACCAACTGCGACCGCTGTACGGTGTCCTGCCCGGTGGGCATCAATCTGCGGGAACTGTGGTTCGGTGTGCGCGAGGAACTCATTCAAAAAGGCGGGGCTGTGCCGCTGACCCTCTCGCCGTTTTCATTTTACCGGGGGCTGAATAAGCAATATGTCGACGCCGAAAATTATGCCAGACCCCTCGATGATGCGCAAAAAGCCATTGCCGACGGATGCGCCCTGGTGCATCACCGGCAGGAGGTTGCGTCCCTGAGTCCGGTAAATGAAGCATTTAAAAGCCAATTGACCTTTTCAAAACAGTCCGGAACTACAAACGCTTATTGTTTTTCCTGTGAAAATTGCACCACGGTCTGTCCTGTGGTAGAAAATTATGAGAATCCCCAGGAGAAACTTGATCTGCTGCCGCATCAGATCATGCGCGCCGTGGAACTGGGGTTAAAGGACCTGGCCCTCGGGTCAAGGATGCTGTGGGACTGCGTGACGTGCTATCAATGCCAGGAACATTGTCCCCAGGGCGTCAAGGTCACCGATGTGCTTTACGAGCTGAAAAATGCGGCGGTAAAGGAGATGCAATCATAACATGGAATTTTCTTTGTTTATCGGATGTAATATCCCGGCCCGGGTTCAACAATACGAACTTTCGGCCAGGGCGGTTCTAAAAAGAATCGGGGTGGATGTGGTGGATGTCGGCGAATTTAACTGTTGCGGCAATCCCATGAGGAACACGGATTTTGAGGCCTACATTCTTTTTTCGGCCCGGAATCTGGCCCTGGCCCAGCGGCGGGGCCTTGACCTCATGGTGCTGTGTAACTGCTGCTATGGAAGCCTGAAGAAGGCCGACTTCCATTTGAGGGAATCGGCGGACCTGAAAAAAGAGGTCAACCGGGTGTTGGAAAAAGAGGGACTGGCATACACCGGAGGCATTGAAGTCAAGCATTTTTTGTCCGTTCTCTTCCACGAGGTGGGCCTGCCCGCAATCAGGGAAAAGATTACCCGGACTTTCAAGGATCTGAAGGTTGCCACCCATTACGGCTGTCATGTACTGCGGCCCAGCGATGTCATGGCGTTCGACCATCCGGTTGCGCCGGTGGTGTTTGATCAGCTGGTGGAGGCAACCGGTTCCAAAAGCGTCCCCTGGCCCCTGAAACTTGAATGCTGCGGTGCGCCGCTGCTGGGGATAAATGATGATCTGTCCCTGGCGCTGACACGAAAAAAACTGGAAGACGGCAAAGCGTCCGGCGCGGAGTTTCTCTGTGTTTCCTGTCCCTTTTGTCATATGCAGTTTGAAAGTGTACAGCGGCAAATCGGTTTGCCGGAGGAACCCGGCGGATCGGGCCGTCAACTTCCTTCCATACTGTATCCCCAACTGCTGGGGCTTGCCATGGAAATTGACGGGAAAACCTTGGGAATCGGAATGAACACCATTAATATGGATAAGATAGAAGCCTTTTTGCAACAGGTGAAAGAATGACTGAAAAAAAGATAGGTTCGATCATGGTCATCGGCGGCGGTATCGCCGGAATGCAAGCGGCGCTGGACGCGGCGGATTCGGGTTATTATGTCTATCTGGTCGAGAGATCTTCTTCCATTGGCGGACTGATGTCTCAACTGGATAAAACCTTTCCGACCAATGACTGCGCCATGTGAATTATCTCCCCGAAACTGGTCGAGGTCGGCCGGCATATTAACATCGAGTTGCTCACCCTGTCAGAGGTTGTCGACATATCCGGAGATGCGGGAAATTTCACCGTCAACCTGATCCGGCACCCCCGGTATGTGGATATGGACAAATGTATTGCCTGCGGTTTGTGCGCGGAAAAGTGCCCTAAAAGGGTCCCCAATGAATATGACGGGGGATTAAGCCGCAGAAAGGCCGCCTATGTGAAGTATCCCCAGGCGGTCCCCTTAAAGTACGTCATCGACCCGGATCAATGCATTTATTTTGTCCGGGGCGCCTGCAAGGCCTGTGAAAAGTTTTGCCCCACCCAGGCCGTCCGGCTGGATGATCAGCCGCAAAAGGTGACCCTCCAGACCGGTGCGGTCATTCTCGCAGGCGGCTGTGAAGTCTACGACCCGAAAATCCATGATGTTTATGGCTACGGGAAATCTCCCGATATCGTCACCAGCCTTGAGTTCGAGCGGATTCTTTCCTCCACCGGTCCCTTTGGCGGTCATCTGATCAGGCCGTCGGACAAAAAGGAACCCGAAAAGATCGCATGGCTCCAGTGTGTCGGTTCCAGGGACGTTCACGTCGGCGCCCGGGGGTATTGTTCCTCGGTTTGCTGCACCTATGCCATCAAAGAGGCCATGCTGGCAAAAGAGCACAGCAAAGTCCCGCTGGACGCGGCTATTTTTTATTTGGATGTGCGCGCATACGGCAAGGATTTCGAACGATATTTCAACCGGGGCCGGGACAACGCGGGCATCCGGTTCATCAAATCCCGCATTACCAACATCCTGCCCCAGGACGATGGGGGGCGCCATCTGATTCGTTACGTTGACGACTCCGGCGCAAGGGTTGAAGAGCTTTTTGACATGGTGGTGCTTTCCGTGGGCATCGGCGCCGGGAGGCAGGCAATGGATCTGGCAAAGAAATTTCGCATTGACCTGGATTCCTACGGCTTTGTTTCAACCAGCAGCTTTCAGCCGGTCAAGACGCACCGGCCGGGGGTATATGTTTGCGGTGCCCTGGAGGCCCCCAAGGATATTCCCTCATCGGTCATCGAATCCAGCGCGGCAGCGGGCAGTGCCGCAACATCCCTGGCTGATTTCCGCTGGACCCTGACAAAAACCAGGGAAATTCCTGCCGAGATGGACGTGCGGGGCGAGCCGCCGCGAATCGGTGTGTTCATCTGCCGGTGCGGAACAAACATTGCCGGGGTTGTGGACGTGCCGGCGGTGGTTAAATTCGCCGCGACCCTGCCCCATGTGGTTTACGCGGACGAAAATATGTTCAGCTGCGCCCAGGACACCCAGAGCAACCTGGCAACGATTATCAAAGAGAACAATTTAAACCGGATTGTGATTTCCGCCTGCACCCCGAAAACCCATGAACCGCTCTTTCAGGAAACTTTGACCAATGCGGGGATCAACAAATATCTTTTTGAAATGGCCAACATCCGCAATCAGTGTTCCTGGGTGCACGGCGCCATGCCGGAAGAGGCCACCCGGAAGGCCAAAGATTTGACGCGCATGGCCGTGGCAAAGGTTGCGCTGCACCAGCCACTGACACAACCCGAGCTGGAGATCAATCCGTCCGCCCTGGTCATCGGCGGCGGCATTGCCGGCATGACGGCGGCAATATCCCTGACCGATCAGGGCTATCAGACCCATCTGGTTGAAGCCGGGGAATCCCTGGGCGGACAGGCACGCAGTCTTCATGAAACCTGGCGGGGTGAAGACGTTCAGGAGCATCTGGCGGCCATGATCCAATCGGTTTTGGCCAACGAAAAAATTCATGTTCATCTGGGCGCCAGAATCGCCGCGGTGGATGGTTTCGTGGGCAACTTTAAGACCACCGTCGAAAAAAACGGCCAAACCCGGACCCTGGATCACGGTGTCACGGTCATTGCCTCCGGGGCCGGTGAATTGAAGCCGGATCAGTATCTGTATGGTGCTGATCAGCGGGTGCTCACCGGACTTGAGTTGGATCAAAAGTTGATCGAAAAGGACCTGTCGCTGAAACAAACCGCCACCGCGGTTTTTATACAATGCGTGGGATCCCGGATCCCGGAGCGGCCCTATTGCTCCAAAGTGTGCTGCACCCATTCCATCAAGAATGCCGTGCAGCTAAAGGAAATCAATCCGCATATGGACGTGTTTATCCTTTACAGGGACATACGTTCTTATGGGCTGCGGGAAGATTTGTATCGGCAGGCCCGTTCACAGGGCATCCACTTTCTGCGCTACGATTTTGACCGGGGCATACAGGTCGCCGGACCGGACGGGCAGCTCCAGATACATTTTACCGATACGGTTCTGCGGCGGCAGATGGAAATCCGATCCGATCTGCTGGTCCTGGCCACAGCCGTCATCCCTGTAAAGCAGAGCCCCCTGGCGCAGCTGTTCAAGATTTCTCAGAATGAAGACGGTTTTTTCATGGAGGCCCACGCCAAACTCCGGCCGGTTGACTGCGCCACCGACGGCGTGTTCCTGTGCGGCCTGGCCCATGCCCCCAAGTCCATGGACGAATCCATTGCCCAGGCCCAGGCTGCGGCGACCCGGGCGGTGACGCTGCTGGCCAAAAAAACCATCAAGGTGGACGGAACCGTGGCCGAAACCAAACCGGCCGACTGCAGCTCATGCGGCGTGTGTGTTTCCGTGTGTCCGTATTCAGCGCCCGCTTTTTTGGAAGAGGGCCCCTTTGCCGGAAAAGCCCAAATAAATCCGGTGCTCTGCAAAGGGTGCGGCCTTTGCGTGGCCTCGTGCCGCTCCGGGGCCATCCATCTTAAGGGCTTTGACAATGATCAGATTTTTGCGCAAATATTTTCGATATCTGAAGCGGTTTAGGCAGATTGTAACCGTTCACGGTTTACAGTTACCGGTTCACGGTTAAAAAAAATAGACATTAGAGAAGAAAAATGGGGTCTTCTTTGAAAAAACTGTGAAATGTAAACCGATAACCGTGAACGGTTACGGCAGATTTAAGGAGAGATAGCATGTCAGAATGGGAACCCAAAATCGTCGCGTTTTTATGCAGCTGGTGCAGTTATGGCGCCGCCGACCTGGCAGGGGTCGGCCGAATGGGATATGCGCCCAATATCCGGGTGATCAGAATCCCCTGCACCGGGCGCATGAGCCCTAAATTTTTCCTGTCCGCGTTCCGGGAAGGCGCCGACGGGGTGTGGGTTTCCGGGTGACATCCGGGAGAATGTCATTACCTGGAAGGTAATTATTATGCCCGTAGAAAGTTCGCGCTGTTTCAAAATCTTATGGCATTTATGGGAATTGAGCCGGAACGCATCCAGTTTTCATGGATTTCGTCCGCCGAATCGACCAAATTTGTCAGTGTCGTCAATGAGATCACAGCGGCCGTCAAATCCCTTGGGCCGAACAAACACCTTGTAAAGACCAAAATGAAGGCAGTCTAGAATGGAAGAGTACTCAGAAAAGATCAGAGAAATATCCAAACAGCTTTTAGCCGAAGGCCGGGTGGAAATGATCATCGGTTTTGCCAGGGGGAGCGTTCCCATGATGAATGAACCCCTGATCGCGGTCACTGCCGAAGAGGTGGAAAAACTTGTTTGGGACAGCAACTGCGGCATTAATCTTACCAACTACCTGACCGGCCGGCGGGAAAAGATCGGCATCGTCGCAAAAGGCTGCGACTCGCGAAATATCGTCACCCATATCATTGAAAATAAAATCCGGCGGGACCAGCTTTTTATTATCGGTGTGCCCTGCCGGGGAATGATCGACCGGCGAAAAATCATTGCCATGTTTGACATGGAAATCCATGAAGTCGTGGAGGACAAGGATCAGATCGTGGTCAAAGGGGCGGGCTTTGAAAAGACGCTCAATAAAAAAGACGTGCTCCAGGGCAACTGCGCCATCTGCCTTCACCGGAATCCTGTGATCCATGATGCGCTGATCGGCGACAGGGTCGAGGAGCAAAAGGATGTGGACCGCTACGTTGATGTGCGCCGGATTGAAGCCCTGTCGCCGGAGGAGAAAGGGCGCCATTTTGAAAATCTTCTCAAGCCGTGCCTTCGCTGTTACGCCTGCAGGAATGCGTGTCCGCTGTGTTACTGCCCCACCTGCTTTGTGGATGAACACCGTCCCCAGTGGGTGGGGAAAAGCCAGGACCCTGCCGATGTGGCGACCTTTCATTTTCTCAGGGCCTTTCACTGCGCCGGAAGATGCACCGATTGCGGTGCCTGCGAGCGGGCCTGCCCGGTGGGAATCGAGGTGCGCCAATTTACCAAAAAACTGGAAAAGGATTGTCTGGAACTGTTTACGTGGGAGGCCGGGATGTCGCTGGATGAGCGCCCGCCCCTGGATGTTTACCGGCCCGAAGATCCGGATGGTTTCATAAGGTAGACCGGATACAGCTTAACCTTACAAAAGATCTAAAGTGAACAGAATGAAATTTTACAAAATTGACAAAGCCGTGTGGTCTGCGGGGCTGGAAAAATTGAGAGATCACTACCAGTTGTTCGGGCCCGCCAGGGAGGGTAACTTCAGTCAGTTCATCGCGCTCGACGATGGGCGGGGCCCGGAGCTTGATTTGTCCAATACGCACCTTTCGCCCAAATCAATCGTCCACCCCCAGTCCGAGGTGATGTTTGAATATACCCTCGACAGCACGCGGGATGACCATCATGTTCTCAGACCCGTGGAAAAAGACGGTCCGCCGCAAGCCGTCATGGGCATTCGGCCCTGTGACGCCAAAGCGTTTCTGCTGGTCCGGCGAAACTTTGACGCCCCCGGCTGCCAGGATCCATACTGGCTCAAAGCCTATGAGGGCGTAACCTTCGTGGGGCTGGCCTGTCAAACCCCCTGCAAGGCCTGTTTTTGCACCACCGCCGGGTGCGGGCCGTTTCACGAAGAGGGCCTCGATCTTCTCCTGGTGCAGGAGCGGGAACATTACCTCGTCAAGGTCATCACCGGGAAAGGGGATGCGCTTTTGGAGGCCGCCGGCTGGGATGTTGCGCCGGGGTCGGATTCGGCCCATGATGATATGGAAAAAATGAAAGCGGCCGCCGAAGCAAAGATCCAAACGTTTGTGAACACGGACCGGTTAAAGGACCAGGTAACCACCGACCTTTATGATGCGCCCTTCTGGGAAGACGTGTCGTTTTCCTGTATCAATTGCGGCACGTGTACCTATGTCTGCCCCACATGCTGGTGTTTTGACATTCAGGATGAGACCCGCGGCAAATCGGGGACCCGCATGCGCAATTGGGACAGCTGCATGTATCCGCTTTTCACGATGCACGGAACCGGCCATAACCCCAGAGGTAAAAAAGTGCAGCGGGTCCGCCAGCGGTTCATGCATAAATTAAAATATTATGTGGATAAATATGATGGCCAGATTCAATGTGTCGGGTGCGGTCGATGTGTGAACCTCTGCCCGGTAAACATCGATATCCGAAAGGTATGTGAAAAGATGAACCATTACATTCCGCAGCAGGCGGGCTGATCCGGGAAAGTGTCGGGAGGTGTCGTGCAAAATCCATATTTACCTTATCCGGTTTGCATCGATGAAATCATCATTGAAACCGAAGATAAAAATTTGAAAACATTTAAATTCATTTTTCAGGAGGCCGGGGATGAAACAAATTTTTCTTACCGACCCGGCCAGTTTGCCGAACTTTCCATTGCCGGCCAGGGGGAAATCCCCATCGGGATCGCATCTTCGCCGACGGAAAAAGGGTTTGTAAAATTTACGGTCAATAAAGTGGGCCTGGTATCCTCGGTGCTGCACCACATGAAGGCCGGAGATGTTATGGGAATCCGGGGCCCTTTAGGCAACTGCTATCCCTGGGAGGCCATGGAAGGAAAAAATATTCTGATCATCGGCGGCGGATTTGCCTTCACCACGCTGCGCTCTTCCATCGTGTACATTTTAGACGAGGCGAATCGATCCAGATTCAAAGACATCCATGTGATTTACGGGGCCCGGACGCCCGGCATGCTCCTTTATAAGGATGAACTGGCCGCGTGGGAAAAAAGGGACGACATCCACATGCATATCACCGTGGACGGCACCAAAGACCCGGACTGGCCCTACCATGTGGGGTTCGTACCCACCATCACCGAGCAGAACGCCCCGGCGGGCAACCAAGACACTTATGCCATCATTTGCGGCCCCCCGGTCATGATAAAGTTTACCCAGCCTGTGCTGGACAACCTGGGATATGATCATGACCACATCATCATGTCTCTGGAAAACCGGATGAAATGCGGCATCGGAATGTGCGGCCGGTGCAATATCGGGAAAGAATTCGTATGTAAAGACGGGCCCGTTTTTACGCTGGCGCAGCTCAATCACCTGCCCAAGGAGTATTGACCGTTTTGTAAAAAGTTCAATATTGACAACTTTAGATTAATCAGATATTTATCGCTCATGAATTCGGTGGCGACCCAATTCTATGAATTTACGCGAGCCCTAAGAAAAGATAATTGAGGGGGGGTACATGCCTGAAGTTGAATTTGAAGGAAAAAGGTTTATCGTGGACGAAGACGGGTTTATTGACAGTTTTGAGAACTGGTGCCCGGAGTGGGTGGATTACGTAAAAAATGAAGAAGGAATCACGGAAGTAACCGAAGAGCACTGGAAGGTTATTCATGTGCTGCAGGACTATTACCGGAAAAACGGTATTGCGCCGATGGTTCGCGTTCTGTCCAAGGTTACCGGTTTCAAACTGAAACACATCTATAAGCTGTTCCCCTCCGGCCCCGGCAAGGGCGCCTGCAAGATGGCCGGGCTTCCCAAGCCCACCGGATGTGTTTGATGGGAGTTGTCTGATTAACGGATGATGCCGTTCGTTGATATTTTTATGGCTCTGCCTGTGAAGCAGAGTTTTTTTATGTAAACCGGAGGCCATATGAACCTGACGGTGAATACCCGTCAAAAAACTAGAATTGTCATGGAAGCGTTCTCCGATGCAACAGACCGATGATGTGGACAAAAAAATTTTAAACCGGATTCAATCTGATTTCCCCTTGACGGCCCGGCCCTTTCTGGCCGTTTCCAAAGAGCTGAATCTTACGGAAGAAGAAGTGATCCAGCGCATTCGAAACCTGAAAAAAAGAGGTATTATTCGTCGTATCGGCGGCAATTGCGTCCCGGGCAAGCTCGGTTATGTCAGTACCCTGTGCGCGGCAAAGGTGCCGGAGGAGAAAATGGAAATTTTTGCCGAAACCGTTAATCAATATTCCGGCGTGACGCATAACTACCAGCGGGAGAACGCGTTTAATGTGTGGTTTACCTTTATTGCGCCATCCATGGAAGAAATTGAGCAAAATCTTAAGAAAATATCCGCTGACACAGGGGTTAAGGATATTCTTAACCTGCCCGCAACCAAAGTGTTCAAGATAAAAGCTCAATTTGACCTCTGAGGAACGCATCATCATAACCATGAGATCTTTTTTAAGAATTATACTCCTGGTGGCTGTCTTTTTTTTATGGGCATGCCCGCCGAAACCAATGGCGCCTCCGCGGCCTGAAGAAAAGGTTGCGGGCAGCGCTCTTTTTTCTGAGGCTGAAACCTTTTTCCGGGAAAAATCCTTTGGAAAGGCCCTGACGGCCTACAACGGGTATCTTGCCGAATTCCCCGCAGGGCCATTTGCCGCCGCGTCGCTGATGAAGATCGGGGCGATCTACCAGCTGCAGAACAGGATATCCGAATCCCGCGACCTTTATCGCCGTCTGATTTCAGAGCACCCCGACAGTGTTTTTGTTCCCGAAGCCAGAATTAAAATCCTTCAGGCCTATTTTAAGGAAAGAAATTACCAGGAAGTCATCCGGCAGGGCACTCAGACTGTAAAAGAGTTGAAAACAACAGACAGGCAGGTTCAGGCCTATCTGCTTCTCGCGGACAGTTATATGGCGATCCAGGCGCCTGCGCAAGCCGTTCCGGCATACATGCAAGCCTACAATAAAGCTGACGAAACGAATAAAATACAAATACGTATCCGGATAAAAGCCGCCGTAAGCCGCCTGAAAACAGCCGAGATAATCAGCCTGTTAAACCAGGTGGAAGACAGGCAGTTTTTGGGTGATCTCATGTATCAGATGGGTTTGAACTATTATGCTGAAGAGAATTACCTGGAAGCAAGGCGCGCGCTATCGGATTTTATCGGGATGTTCAAAGATCATGAGAATACCCGGGAGGCGGAGAATCTTATTGAAAAACTCAATGCCGAGCATGCTTTTAACCGGGAAAAGATCGGATGCCTGCTGCCCCTTACCGGCCCGTATGCGGCCATCGGCAAGCGAGCGCTGATGGGCGTGGAACTGGCGGTAAACCTTTCCGCCTCCGGCAAGGCCCCGTCTTCAATTCAAGTCATCGTCAAGGACACCGGGTCGAATCCGGAGACAGCCGCCCGGGCCGTGAGGGAATTGTATCATGATAAGGTCGCCGCGATTATCGGCCCGATTATTACGGCCGAGGCCGCCGCCCTGGAAGCCCAGAAATTAAAGATCCCCATCATCACGTTAACCCAGAAAAGTCTCATTGCGGAGACGGGAGACTATGTTTTCAGAAATTTTTTTACCCCCGAGATGCAGGTCAAAGCCATGCTTTCTTACGGGGTCAAAAAGCTCGGGCTGAAGCGATTCGCCATCCTTTATCCGGATGAAAAATACGGCACGACCTTTATGAACCTCTTCTGGGATGAAGTGATTGCGCAGCAGGGAACGGTGGTGGGGGTCGAATCATACAGCCTGGAACAGACAGACTTTGCAGCGCCCATAAAAAAACTGGTGGGACTTTATTATGACGAACCCGAAGATATCCGGATAAAAAAAGAGGCCCTCAACTCTATCCTGGGTTATCATGATTATGACCGGGGACAGGCCAGACCGGCCGATAGAGGCAAAGATACGGAGCCCGAACCCGAGCCCATTGTTGATTTTGACGCGGTCTTTATTCCGGATGCCCCAAGGAAAGTCGGGTTGATTATACCGCAGCTTGCCTATTATGACGTGGAGGACGTCTATCTTTTCGGCACCAATCTATGGCATTCTGATCAGCTGGTTCAAATGGCCCGTCAGTTTGTCCAGGGGGCGATATTTACAGACGGGTTTTTTGTGGAAAGCAAATCCCCGCATGTTAAGGAGTTCGTAAATAAATTCAATCAGATATACGGCAGTAAGCCGGAATTCATAGAAGCCATCGCTTATGACACGGCCAAAATTATGATCCAGACGGTTCGTCGACCGGAGGTGCGCTCAAGAAGCCAGCTCAGGGACGCGCTGATAAGCCTTCAGGATTTTGAGGGCGTCACCGGACTCACATCCTTCGGGCCGAGTGGAGATGTCCGCAAGGACCTGTATCTGCTGCGGGTCAAGAAGGATGAATTTATTGAGCTGAAAACCCGGTGAATTTTGCCTATCAGACATACCGTCTCCTGACCACGGTCCTGTTTCTGTTTTGCCTTCCAATTTTCCGGCTGGCAGCAAGTCTTTCCCCGCGGCATCAAGCCGTCTTGAATCAACGCCTGGGCTGTTACGCCGCCGTGCGGGTCAAAAATACAGGCGGGTCTCCCCGAATTTGGCTTCATGCCGCATCGGTGGGGGAGGTCGGGGTGGCCAAGGCCATTATGGCCCACCTGGTCGTATCGATGCCGGACAGCGCCTTGATTCTTTCATCCACCACCGAACACGGGGTTTTATTCGCAAGAGAAAAGCTCGGCTCCCGCGTGACCTGTGTTTATGCTCCCCTGGACTTTACGCGCTGCGTCCGCAAGGCCTTCGGGACCTTACAGCCGGATATCCTGGTTTGCATCGAGACTGAAATCTGGCCGAACTGGATGATAACCGCCCAAAAAATGGGGATAAAGACCGCTCTGGTCAACGGGAGAATCTCCATCCGCTCCATCCGGCGGTATCTGTACATCCGGCCGTTAATGAAAGAGACCTTGAAAAACGTCGATGCCTTCAGCATGATCCGGCCGGAAGATGCCGAACGGATCCGATCCATGGGCGCAGACCGGGATAAAATTGAAGTCAACGGAAACGCCAAATACGATATTTTGCCGCTCCAGGCGGACCATATCCTTAAAACCGCGCTGGCCCGGCGCTATCGCATAAATGATCGCCCGGTGTTCCTGGCCGGAAGCACCCGGACAACCGAGGAAAATGTCATACTGGATGTCTATCAGAAAATCATCCGGTCTTTCCCTGAAACGATTTTATTGATTGCTCCGAGGCATGTGGAACGCTCCGGTCATATTCAGCGGCTGGTCAATGAGAGGGGGTTTTCCTGCCAGTTGCGGACCCATATCGATGAAAACCGCCCCCGCAGCGCACCGGTGGTCATCCTGGATACCATCGGAGAACTGCAGGCGACCTACAGTATAGCCACCCTTGTTTTTTGCGGAGGCAGTTTAGTGCCCCGGGGGGGGCAAAACGTTCTGGAAGCCGCCGCTTGGGGGAAACTGGTTTTTTACGGGCCGTCCATGGAAGATTTCCTGGATGCCAGGGATCTGCTGTCCAGGGCCGGCGGCGGCATTGAAGTCCGGGACGGTAAAGATCTTGCCGAAAAGGCGATATACTACCTTTCGCACCCGGAGGAAGCCGGCCGGATCGGCAGGCGGGCAAAGGAAGCCATTCGGTCGCATACCGGCGCGGCGCGCAAGCATGCCGAGGTCATCCATCGTCTGGTCAGGGATCGGGGATAGATTTTCTAAAAAAGCCGTTAATGTTTAGACAGGATCAACAGGATTTTGGGGATTTTTTTAAAAAATATCTTGTCGATCCAGTTAATCTTGTCAAAGAGTCCTTAAGTTTATTCGTAAGTTGGATTTTTAAGTGCGCCCTGGCCGGTGGCCTCCAGAACGCTGAGCCACAGTTTTCCGTACGGATCGACCCTGTTCCGTTTGCCGGCCGATGCCGTCATGGGCACGTGGACAAAGCTGCCGTTCCAGTGCCCGATGATCATTTTTGTCTTGCCCGCCATTCCGGCATGCACCGCATCCCGGCCTAGAAAGCTGCAAAATACCTGATCATTGGCATTGGCCGGAAGGCTCCGGATCATATAACTGGGATCGATGAGTTTAATGGACACCTCCAGATGGTTGGCCGCAAAATAGGCCGTGATGACGTCCTTTAAAAAAAGGCCGATGTCGTCCAACTTGATATTTCCGGAGATATCCACCTCTTTTTCCCTGGCCGGGGCCTTGAAAAATTTTTGACCGGCGCCTTCGGCTACCACGATGACCGCATGCTTTCTCCGGTCCATGCGCTCGCTGAGGGCCTCAAGGAACCCTCCGGGGCCCTCCAGATCAAAATCCACCTCGGGGATCAGGGTAAAATTGACATCCTGCTGGGCCAGGGTGGCCGTTGCGGCGATAAAACCGGAATAACGCCCCATGAGTTTAATCAGACTTATTCCGTTGGGATATCCTTTCGCCTCGTTATGCGCGCTGATGATTGCCTGGGTGGCCTGGTCCACCGCCGTGTCAAAACCAAAAGACCGGGATACCAGATAAATGTCATTATCGATGGTTTTGGGTATCCCGATGACACCGATCTTTAAATTCCGTTCATCGATGGTATTGCCGATCCGGGTTGCCGCCATGAGCGTGCCGTCGCCGCCGATCATAAACAGGAGACGGATATTCATCCTTTCTATGCAGTCGACAATGTCTTCAACGGGTTGAGGGCCACGGGAAGATCCGAGAACAGTGCCGCCCATTTCGTGAATGCTGACAACGGCTTCCGGATTCAACTCCATGATATCATGGCCGTATGCGGGTATAAACCCCTGAAGTCCGTGGCGGATTCCAAAAATGTTGTGTACGCCATAACCGTGATAGAGCTCCAGCACGATCGCCCGGATAATATCGTTCAAGCCGGGGCATAAGCCCCCGCAGGTGACGATGGCGCATTTGAGCTTGCTCGGGTCAAAGTAAATTTTCTGTCGCGGGCCGGCCCGTTCGAAGGCGGACGGTGTCTGGTTTTGTTCCAGCTGCGATTTGAGCCGGTTGAGATCCACATCGATGAGCACACTTTCTGAGTCGGAAATAAAACAGGAAGGTATTTCCCCCTGCCGTTCCCTTTGAATGGGAGAGGGTATTTTGGCATCCCCGAGAACGGGGATGGCTGTATCAATCCTGTCGTGGTTCATGATCGTGCCTGTAGTTATGCGCCGTTAAACTTAAACTCACCTTTGCCCAGAATGTCATGAAGATGCAGGATGCCCAGCGCTTTTCCGGTGTGGTCGGTGATCGGCAGCACGGTGATTTGAAAGCGTTCCATCAGGTTCAAAGCATCATAAGCCGGGGTGTCGGGTCCGGCCGTCCGCGGATTTTTGGTCATCACCTGGTGGACCTGAAGTTCGTAAAAAGGCTTTTTCAAAGCGATTAACCGTCTTAAATCGCCGTCGGTGATAATCCCCGCCAGAGATTCATCGGATTGTAAAATAAGGGTAACACCCAATTCAAGACGATTGATTTCCGCCACAGCCTCCTCCATGGTGGCGGTATCAAAAACACGCGGCACGGACGTCCCGGTCAGCATGAAATCCTTAACTTTTCTGGCCAGCCGCTGCCCCAGCGTGCCGCCGGGGTGGTATTTCTTAAAGTCGCTGGGTTGAAAACGCTTTTTGTTGATGAGCACCACGGCCAGGGCGTCTCCCATGGCCAGAAGCGCCGTGGAGCTCGCTGTGGGCGCAAGGCCCAGGGGACAGGCTTCCCGGTCAACGCCCACGTCAATAACAATATCGCTGTGACTGGCAAGGGTGGAATTCAGGCTGCCCGTAAAGGCGATAATTTTGCACCCGATTTTGCGTATGCTCGGTAAAAGGATGTTAATTTCATCGGTTTCGCCGCTGTTCGAGAGGGCGAGAAAAATATCCTCCCGGCTGACTATGCCCAGGTCTCCGTGCATGGCCTCCACCGGATGTAGAAAAAGGGCCCTGGTCCCGGTGCTGTTGAGGGTGGCGACAATTTTCCGGCCCACGAGCCCCGATTTTCCGATGCCCCCCACAATAACCCGTCCGGAGGAACGATAAATGAGCTCGACCATTTGCACAAAATTTTCATTCACCCGTCCGGTTAAGTTTAAAATTCCCTGCGCTTCTATTTTCAGCACTTCAATGGCTTGTTGGATGATCATGGGTTGCCTTTCGCCACGTGTAGTGAACTTGTATTTTATTCAAACATGGAATACCTGGTCCTCAGGGCCAGGTCAGAGATAGATGGCTCTGCCTTGGGTTTTATGTCTAAAATTACAAATTCCAAGCACCAAATTACAAATAAATCTCAAATTCCAATATTAAAT
>JAUYIZ010000381.1 GCA_030688615.1 Desulfobacterales bacterium
TTTATCCGGAAAGCAGCACCCCTCGATACAATGTGATATCCAGGCCGAGCTCAAAAATGCCGTATATGGTGGCCAGCGTGATACCGCCGATCAGAAGGGCGTTGACCCATTTTGATCCATGGAACCTGGTGTACGAAAAAAGAAACACCGGTATGGCCACAAGATAACCGGCCAGCCAGATGAGCAGGAAAAAACTTAGCACCCATATGCCGACGGGGAAAAAGCTTCGCCAAAGCCCGGCCGGTTTACCGCCTGTATTCCGGTCATGTTGGGCTTTATCAGCTCCGCAGCCCGATGGGGATATGATTTCCTGGATGAATGCGATGAGGGACAGGATAAATACAGAACTGCTCAGGAACAGGGGCAGCAGTTTGGAGGCGTAGAATTCCAAGCTTAACGACGAGAAAAAAAGCACCAGCATTGCGAGCATGACCACGAAAAGAAAATACGAGTTGTTGCTCAGCTTCATTCTTTTTTCAGCTCCTTTTTGTCAACCGATGCAGGATGATCCTTTTTATGGGCATATAAAAAACAGATGCAAGGGTGAGAAAAATGATAACCAGACTGATGGGCCTGAGGAAAAACAGGGGGCCGGCGGACTGGAGCGCGATGAAAAGATATTTCTCAAAGCGCCCGCCCAGAATAAATCCGAGAAAAAAGGCCGGCCTGTTGTAACCCAGGTTTTTCATGACGACGCCAATCACGGTTATAACAAGCGTTACGAGGGCATCCTCGATCTGTTCCCGGTAGGCATAGACGCCCACCATGGCGATAACCATCACCATGGGGGCCAGCACGCGGGTGGGGATGGTAGCAACCCTGGCCAGATAGGGCGCGATGGGAAAACACATGGCAGCGGCGATCACACTGGCCACCAGGGAGATGAGCAGCAAGGTCAAAGATAAGTCCAGATGCGTGCTCATCATCTCCGGGCCGGGGATAAGGCCCAGCATCAGCAGCCCGCCAAGCAGAAGGGCCATGCTGGAACTGGCCGGTATGCCCAGTGCCAGGGTGCTCAATATGGCGCCTCCCTCTTTGGCGTCGTTGGCGCTTTCCGGGGCGATAACGCCCTCTACCGTGCCGGTGCCGAACAATTCAGGGTGTTTTGAGGTCTGCTTGGCCTGCCCGTAAGCCACGAAAGAAGCCACATCGCCGCCGACCCCGGGAATGAGGCCCACAATAAACCCGATGGCGCTGCTTCGCAGCGACAGCCATTTATGGCGCCATACGTCCTTCATGCCTTCAAATACGGCTTGCCTTTCAACGGTTGCCGTTTTTTTGGCAATGACCGGATCCCCTTTAGTGGCCACCGAAATGGCTTCAGACATGGCAAACAGCCCGAGGGTAACCGGGATCAAACGAATGCCGTCATAAAGATAGGTGCTTCCGAACGTAAAGCGTCCAACCCCCGTAACCGCCTGGAAGCCGATCAGGGAAAGTATCAGGCCAAGTCCGCCGCTGATCAGGCCTTTAATCATCGAACCGGTGCTCAGGACGGCAATGAAAGTAAGCCCCATAAAGATGATGAACACCATGTCAGCCGACTGGACCGCCTTGATCATAGGCACCACCAGCGGGACCATTGCCAGGGCCAGTATGACGGTGATAACACTGCCGGCCGCCGAACTGGTCAGCGCGGCGCCTATGGCCCGGCCGGCCTGGCCTTTTTGGCTCATGGGGAAACCGTCCATGAGGGTGGCGGTGTTGGGTCCGGTGCCGGGTATATCCAGAAGGATTGCGGTGATGGAGCCCCCGATAAAGGACACCGAACTGATGGCCACCAGAAAGGGCAGGGCCTGGTTGGGTGTCAGCTTGAAAACGAACGAGAGAAACAGGGCCATGGGCAGCAGGCCGGACACCCCGGGAATGAGTCCGAAGACTACTCCCACGATGGTGCCGGACAGCATGAAAATCCAAAGCTCCAGACTGCCGAAGGCCTGCAATGCTTTGATAAAGGCTTCTATTATCATTTTTCTTCTCTATCGGATGGCCGAATATTGCTTGGTTAAGGCGGCCACCTTGGCGATGTTCTCCGGGGAGGTCTTCATGACTTTTTGCATGTATTCGGCCAGTTTTTCACCCGAACTCGGCTTTTCCCAGACGCTCCACCTGAATTGGGCCTGCTTGATGAAAGCTTTGATTTTGACGAGCTTGTTGAACGCATCCCGCAGAAATTTCACTTTTTCCGGGGATACCCCCGGAGCCGTAACAAAGGCCTTGCCCGAGCGTGTGACACTGGTTATGGTGTCAAACAGCCACTGCTTGTCAGGCGGAATTTGGACGGTCTCGGGCAGGGCCGGGACCCCGGGGAAAAAATCGCTCCGGTCCTGGTCCACAATGATGAAGGGCGGTTTGACCAGTTTTTTCCGGACATGGGATACGATGGAGGCATTGGATATGGAAAAGCCGTCTATTTCCCCCCTGCTGGCCGCCAGCCCCAGTTCTTCGCTGCCGGAATATCCTGAGATGATGCGGGCATCCTTCATGCCGAAGATTTCGGCGATCAATACGGAAAACTGCCCCTGGGCATCTGAGGGCGTGTTGGCGCCAAACTTGAACCCGATTGCTTTGCGCACGTCGTCCATGCTCATATAAGGCAGCTTCGGGCTGATGCTGAATGAATTGGTCTCCAGCCCCAGCAGGCCGAGATAGTGAAACTTGGCGACGTCAAAGGCCACGCTGGGCTCTTTCAGCAGGGTGGGGCCGATCAGGGTGCCGGCCAGCACCTCGACACCGATGGTCAGACCGTCGGGTTTGGCCTTGTAAACGTGGTTGGTGCCGACAATTCCGCCGGCGCCGGTCATGTTTTTCACTTTCGCGGCGCCGCCGGACACTTCGGACCAGTAACTGGCAAACAGCCGGGCGGCATAGTCCGTGCCGCCTCCGGCCCCATAGGGCGCAATGACGGTCAAGACGTTGTCGCGGTAAAATTCGGCCACATCGCCGTCCGCCGCCCAGGACATCTTCGGGGCCGGGCCCGCCAGGAGGATGAAAGCCAGAATCGTCAATCCCATGCGTATAAACCATTTTTCTTTAAACATCATGAACCTCCTTTATTGTTGATAGTTTCGTAAAAAGGTCAATTACTAATAAGCTCAAAAATGTTTGGACATAAACGCAAGGACTCTTTGACAAGATTAACTGGATGGACAAGATATTTTTTAAAAAAATCCCATAAATCCTGTTGATCCTGTCTAAATATTAATGACTTCATTAGTAATTAAGCTGTTGCGCCGGCCTTTGTCCGGAGATTTTCCCGATGACCGCTTCGATCGTCAGGACCTGGGCGAACTGGTATGCCATTTGGGTCAGAACGACCCGTTGCAGATCTTTTTCCGAAACTTCGCCCCACCCCATGTCCGGCAAGCCCCTGGTGGCCGTGCCGTCGCTTAAAAAAATGACCTGGTAATCCCGCATGCGGGCTTCGCGCGCCGTGGACTCGCAGCACACATTGGTAAGAACACCGCCGATTATCAAGGTGTCGATACCGCTGCCGCGCAGAATCAGGTCAAGGTCGGTGCCGATAAAAGCGCTGAACCGGCGTTTTACGATTACAACATCCTTTTCCCCGGGTTTGAGGCCCTCAAAAAAATCCGCCTCTTCAGATCCTTCCAGGGTTGGTTTCCGGTCCTGGGTCGCCGGGCGAAAGACCGCGTTAAGTCCGAGGTCCACGCCGGTGGCGCGGTAGGCCTGGGTGGTGAAGATGATCGGAATGCCGGCGCTGCGCCCTTTTTCGATGAGTCTGGACAGGCCGGGGATGAGCCCGCGTCCTGCCGGCACCTCCAGGGTGACCCCCGGCTTTAAAAAAGCGTTGGTCATGTCAATGATCAAAATGCCGGTTCTTACCGGATGGATATTGAAGTCCACCATTTTGTTCATGATTTAGCCGGTTTCTTTAAGCCGAGAATTGTTCGGACATCGTCCGGGGTGGCGATTTCCCTTCCCAGCTCCCGGCCGATGGTGACGATCTTTCTTACCATGTCGGCATCGCTCTGGATGATCTCATCCCGGTGGGGGTACACCCAAAGGCAGTCTTCAACGCCCACCCGCACGATGTCGATGCCCATCATGATGGCCAGAACAGTCAGCGGCAGCCAGTTGCGCCCGCCGATATAGGCCCCGAGGACGGTCTCTTCCGGCAACATCTCCCGGGTCATTTTTATCATCGTCATCACATGATAATGAGCCCAGGGATCCCGCCCGACCGGCATGGCGTCATGCTTTCCGAAGTTAAGCACCACCCAGTAAGGTTTCCATCTGGCTGCCTGTTCAATGGCCTTGGCAACCCGATCAATGCCGAAGGTGTCGTAGATCAGCAGCTCCGGCTTGACGCCTTTGTCTTCCAGGTAGGGAATGACGTCCCGCAGAAGCTGGTCATCCCACATGGCGGATCGTTTATTGGTGCTTCCCTTGGTGTGCAGGGGCGTGCCCTGGATATATTTAACCCCGGTTGCGGTTATTCTCTCCAGCCATTTGCTGAACATGTCCACGCCGCTTTTTGTCTTATCGGCGTTGATATGGGTTGAAGTCACCACATCCGGACAGACATTCAGCACCCTGTCCAGAATCTTTTGGGTCACATCAGGGTCTTCCGAGGGTTTGCCGCCTTCCTCGCGCGCATGCATATGGACGATGGCTGCCCCCTGGTGCACACTGTCGATCAGCGCCTGCGCCATGGCCTCATGGCTGGTCGGGATGTGAGGGTTCTGCTGGGTGGAAAGCCATCCCGGCGAGGCAATGCTGACCACCAGTTTTTTATTCATCGTGTTGATCGGTGGTTCCTTCTGCACGGGAAAGTGCTGATGCAGATCTTCAATAAATGGTTTTCCCTCGGTCATGGCTGCTCCTTTCTTCATGGGGCTTCGGAAAAAACGGAATATTTTTTACGCGCCGCCGGCCGGGCCGGCGGTCGGGAAAGGCCTGGATGCCGCCGATACCGCGTCCGGGTTCACCGGCAATCCGGCTATGGGGTCGGTTTTTTAAGACCGAGAATGGTCCGGACATCGTCCGGGGTGGCGATTTCCCTTCCCAGCTCCCGGGCAATGGTGACAATCTTTCTGGTCATGTCGGCATCGCTTTGGATGATCTCATCCCGGTGGGGGTACACCCACAGGCAGTCTTCAACGCCTACGCGCACCACATCGATGCCCATCATGATGGACAGAACGGTCAGCGGCAGCCAGTTGCGTCCGCCGATGTAGGCCCCGAGGACGGTCCCTTCCGGCAACATCTCCCGGGTCATTTTAATCAGGGTCATCACTTCATAGTGAGCCCATGGATCCCGGCCGACCGGCACCGAGTGGTGCTTTCCGAAATTAAGATTCACCCAGTAGGGCTTCCACTGCGCTGCTTTTTCAATGGCTTCTGCGGCCCGGACTATTCCGAAGGTATCATAGACCAGGATTTCCGGCTTCACGCCGCTGTCTTCCATGTAGCGAATCAGGCCATGCAGCAGAGGATCGTCCCACATCATTTGTCTGCTGCTCACACTGCCCCGGGTGTGCAGCGGGGTGCTTTGAATGTAGCGAATGCCGCCCCGGGTAATTTCCTCGAACCAGCCCCGGAACATATCTACACCGCTTTTTGCCTTGTCCCCATTGATATGGATGGATGTCACCACATCCGGACAGGCCTCAAACACCCTGTCCAAAATCTTTCGGGTTTCATCCGGGTCTTCCGAGGGCCTTCCGCCTTCCGCGCGAGCGTGCATGTGAACGATGGATGCCCCCTGGCGCACACTGTCGATCAGCGCCTGGGCCATGGCCTGATGGCTCGTGGGAATGTGGGGGTTCTGCTGGGTGGACAGCCACCCGGGCGAGGCAATGCTGACCACCAGTTTTTTATTCATGGTGTTAATCGGAGGCTCACCCTGGACCGGAAAGTGCTGATGCAGATCTTCGATAAAAGGCCGTTCTTGCGTCATATCATTTTCTCCCTTGTGCGCGAGAGTTGTTGATAGAAAACTTCCGAGCAAGAACCCTGGCAAAAAACGGCCAGGGTGTCAAGCAAAAAAAAATCGTGATCCTCCGCAGTTTGGCACAGACCGCTAAACGTGCTCCATGGGTCGTTTGAAGCGCCCCATGATCCCCTTTGTCCGACAGGTTATTCGGTCTTCGCCCGCCGTCATTTTTTGATCTTTTTTAACAGCACCTGTTGCTTGGCTTCGAGCTCAGCGGTCCACACCCCTTTTTCTTTAAAATACCTGACAGATCCGGGATGAAGCGGCCATATCCCCATCTCAAGGGCGAAATCGTCGAAATTGTAGCCTCTCGCCCCGGCGTGATAGGCGTAAAATTCGTCCAGGTGGTCAAATACCGCTTTCACCATCTGGTAAGCGCGCTCTTCATCGAAATCCAGGGGCGTGAAAATACCCCCGCTCCCACCGACGCTGACCACTTCCTTGTCCTGGCCCGGATAGGTGCCCGGTTTGAGAACAAAACGAATGCGGAAGGGCTGGGCTTTTTGAACGACCCTCACTTCATCCTCGCTGAGGGGAACAAAATATATCTTTCCCGATGAAGCCGCCTCCACGAGGGCGGCTGCCGGCGGCGCGATGATGGTCAGGGCGACATCCACCACCCCTTCTTGAACCTGTTTCATCGCCTCACCCGGGGTAACGTGTGCGATGAGCTTGATGTCTTTGTCCGTTATTCCATGATATTTTAAAAGCAGTTCCCTGATTTCACCGACGGTCGGGGATCCCATCATTTTACCGCTGATCCTTTTCCCTCTGACATCTTTTAATGACTTGATATTCGGGTCATTGGTAATGATATGCACGAAATTTCTTTCGCCCCATTGAAGGGCGTAGAAGGACCTTTTTCCGTATTTTACATAGGGGCCGATCCCCTTGTCCATATAATAAGCAAAGGCATTCACTCCCCAGGCGATGTCAACCGTCTTGCGGTCAAGGCGTTTAAAACTTTCCGCCATTGAAATGAGCGGTTCGACCTTTACGTTGACCCGGGTCGGCTTGGTCACGTATTTTTTCCACATTTCGGTCATCGCCAGCAGTACGTTGTAGGACGAACCGCCGACCGAAGCGCCCAGCGCCGTCAAGTTCGCAACCTGCTCTTCGGCGGCGGCCGCATGTCCGGCGCCGGACAAATTCATAAAGCCCGCCAGCGTCAGAATGATTGCCCACACCATGATTTTTTTCGTCATTTTACGATCCTCCTTAGCAGTTGTGTGAATATTTTAACAAAATCGGCTGAAAATTTCTCTCTCACCATTGGTATTATAGGGTCAATATTTCTAATCTTTCAAGAAGTATTCAGAAGTCAGGAGCCTGGAGTGAAAGAAAGATTGTTTTATATGCTGAATTCTTGATTTGTATCATTCTGAATTCTGGTGATCCGGATTTATGCTCCCGGGGCCCGCCTGTTTTTTTAAATAAAACAACCGGACCGCCATGACCCCCGGGATAATGGCCGCCAGGGACATCCATAAAAACGATGTGCTGAACAATAAAATCGCAGCGCCGGCCAGAAACAAGAGCCGCTGAAACCATTTGAGACTCAGGATAAAATGCCCCCCCACGCCGGAAGCCATATACACGGTCCCGAGCACGGCAAAGGCCGTTACGACCAGGATGTCGATCGGATGGCCCAGCAACAGCAATTGGGGTTTTAACACAAAGGCAAACGGAAGGGCATAGGCCAGGACGCCTAAACGGGAGGCCTGCCAGCCCACTTTAAAGGGGTTGGCTTTTGCCAGGCCGGCGGCCACATAAGCCAGGATCGCCACCGGCGGTGTGATAAAAGATAACAAGGACCAGTAAAAAACGTACAAATGGGCTGATATGCCGAGCACGCCCATTTTCACCATGGCAGGCACAACGGCAAGCGCTAAAAAGATATAGCAACCGATGGAACCGATTCCCATACCCATCACAAAAGATGTAAGCGCCGTAAGGACCAGTAAAACTGCTAAATTCCCTCCGGAAATGCTGGTCAGAAGGGTGGAAATACTGAATCCAAGCCCGGTAATCGAGAAGGCCGCCATGATAATTGATGCGCAGCCCATGGCCACTCCCACTTGCAGCATGGCACGCAAGGCCTGCTCGAAAGAAACCATGAGTTTCATCGGACCCATCCGGTTTTCTTTTCTCAGCAGGCTTAAAATTACAAGACTTGCCGAAGCCCATATGGCTGATTTCTGGGGTGAATACTGGACCACCGCCAGAAGGTAGATAAGTACGAAAAGGGGAATGGCATACCACCATCCCTTTTTAAGGACGCTTATGATTGGCGGGCGCAGCTCCTTTTCGAGGCCTTTGAGCTTTAACCTTACGGCTTCCTGGTCCACCATCATAAAAAGGCACAGATAGTATAAGATGGCCGGCATTAAGGCGCGCTTGCATACTTCAATATACGGCATGGACAGAAAATCGCTTAAGATGAAGATGGTGGCCCCCATAACCGGAGGCATCAATATGCCCCCCAGAGATGCCACCGCCTCCACCGCACCGGCATAATGAGAGCTGTATCCGGTTTTTTTCATGAGAGGAATGGTGAATGTCCCGGTGGCGGCCACGTTGCCTACCGGGCTGCCGGAAAGGGTGCCGAACAGACCGCTGGATATGATGGCCATTTTGGCAGGCCCCCCCCGCATGCCCCCGAAGGCGGCGGTTGCCAGGGAGGTGAAGAAATCGCCGGCGCCGGCGTTCAAAAGAATCTGAGAGAACAATATGAACACGATGACAACATTGGCGCTGATGTTTACGATGGCGCCGAAAATTCCGGTGCCGGACACGAACATGAACTCACCGATCCGCAGAACGGGGATGCTCGGGTGAAACAGAATTCCGGGCAGATAGCCGGATGAGAGAAGATAGATGACAAAGCCGGCCACGATGCTGGTAAATGGAAGGCCCAGCAGACGTCTTGAAGCTTCCAGCAGAAGGGCCATCAGCAGCCAGCCGCCCGCCGAGATGTCCAGGGCCCCTTCGCCGGATCTTAAAATGAGATCCTCATAAAAAAAGCCGTAATAGAGGGGGACACCCAGACCGGCGATGGCCAGCAGGATGTCATACCAGGGCGTATGGCCCGGGTTGGATTTCCTTCCCGCACCGACCAGCAGAAAGCTGAAAAATAAAATGCCCCCCAGATGGAGGCTGACATGTTGCGAGGGAGAGATAAGAATCGGGGTGTACATGGTGAGAAAATCGCTGACATAAAGCAGGTGATAACAGATGAAAACAGAGGAAAAGATCCTGATGAACCATTCCCGGTTTTTCTTTTCTATCGGCATAATTTTTTCTGCCCGCAGATTGATGCAGCGAGGACTTGGAGCCGCAACAGCGAGCGCATCAAAAAAAGGACTCTACGCTGTTCCGGGCCGAGCCTCCTGAAGAACGGTTGGCATTCCATAACGCAGCTCTTTATTACGCATTTTAGCAATATTTGTCAAATTTTTCTTTTTACGATTTCATCTTGCTTGACCGGAAAGGTTGCCTCTGGTATCATCGCTCCAGGCTCTGTGGGAGGGGCAAAGATCCGTCGCGGGTCAATGCCAACTCGACCCGGCCGTTGCGGGGGGGGGCGTTGACTTGCTAATGAAGTCATTAATATTTAGACAGGATCAACAGGATCTGCGGGATTTTTTTAAAAATATTTTGTCGATCCAGTTAATCCTGTCAAAGACTCCTTGCTTTTATGTCCAAACATTTTTGAGCTTTATATGAAAATAACCATTTTCATGCTTCGTTGTGCCCGACCCGGGCATGGGTGTTATTGGTAAATTGTTTGAAAGGACCTGATACATGAATCGGGAAAATTCTCAGAAATTATTCAATCTGGCTTCCGCCGTCATCCCCGGCGGAGTTAACAGTCCGGTCCGGGCATGTCGCTCCGTGGGGTCGGCCCCGCTTTTTATCGACTCTGCCGATGGCTGTATGATCGTGGATGCGGATGGTAACAGGTTTATTGATTATGTGGGCTCCTGGGGCCCCATGATCCTCGGACACAGGCCGCCTCAGGTGCTGAGGGCAATTTCCAAGGCATTGAACCGCGGCACCAGTTTCGGGGCCCCGACCGACCTTGAAATCGAGCTGGCCCAGATGATTATCGCGGCCGTGCCCTCCATGGATATGGTCCGGATGGTGAATTCCGGCACCGAAGCGACCATGAGCGCCATCCGGCTGGCCCGGGGGGTGACCGGCAGGGATCGAATCATAAAATTTGACGGCTGTTATCACGGCCACGCCGATTCTCTTCTGGTGGAGGCCGGTTCAGGTGTGGCGACCCTGGGTATCCCCGGCAGCCCGGGGGTGCCGGAATCACTGGTTTTAAACACCCTTTCCCTGCCCTATAATGATATAACGTGCGTGCAGGATGTGCTGGCGCGGCAGGGGGATCAGGTCGCATGTGTGATCGTGGAGCCGGTGGCAGGAAATATGGGCCTGGTCCCGCCGGTGAAAGGCTTTCTGGAAACCCTGAGAAGCGAAACTGAAAAAGCCGGCGCCCTGCTGATATTTGATGAGGTCATGACAGGCTTCCGGGTGGCCTACGGCGGCGCCCAAGCCCTTTACGGCATTGTGCCGGACATTACCTGCCTGGGTAAAGTTATCGGCGGCGGGCTTCCGGTGGGCGCTTACGGCGGAACGCGTGACATCATGTCCCATATCGCGCCCCAGGGGCCGGTCTATCAGGCAGGCACCTTGTCGGGCAACCCGGTGGCCATGGCAGCGGGCATCGCAACCCTGACCCAGCTCAAGGAACCCGGGTTTTATGACGAGCTGGAAAAAAAGGCCCGGCGTCTTTCCGATGGGCTGCGCCGGGTGGCCCGGAAAGCCGGGATCCAGGTGTGCATCAGCAGGGTCGGATCCATGATGGGGATGTTTTTCACGCCAACGGAGGTGAAAAATTTCAAGGACGCCAAGACCAGCGACCTGGAGCTGTTTTCAGCGTATTATAACAGGATGCTGGAGAAAGGAATTTATCTTGCCCCTTCCCAGTTTGAAGCCATTTTTATTTCAAGCGCCCACACCAGCAAACATATTGATCAAACCATCACAGCGGCAGAGGCGACATTCGGGGAAATTGCCGCAGAACGATTGGCGAGATAGACGAGGGATGATTGGATGGCCAATCAACAATCATCAATCATAAACCAACAATCCAGGAAGAAATCCGATCAGGAAAGATTCAATTGATCTGGTCGTATGTATTGGATTACGAGAACAACAGAAATCCATATATTGAACGAAAGGTTCGAATAAATGGCTGGAAGAAATATGCTATTCAGGATATTGAGGAAAATCCTGAAGTGCTCAAGACGGCTAACTTGCTGAATCAGATTGGAATTCAAAAGATTGACTCATTGCATATAGCTTGTGCCGTTTTCTCAAAATGTGATTATTTTTTGACAACGGATGATGAGATTTTACAACGGGAAGAGCAAATAGACTATATTAAAATCAATGACCCGATTGGTTTCATAAAGGAGGTTCTGTCATGATGACTGATACAGAAATAAGATTAAAGGGGCTTCAAGTCCTTGCCGAATATATGGGCGATGTCGAAGCGGAACGGTTTGTTGCCCTGATTCAAAGGGAACCATTCGATTATACAAAATGGCGCCAAGGTATGGATGAAGACCTGTCTATTGAAGAAATCAGCAAAAAGGCTATGGCGTTGAGAATGAAACTTACAGGCGGTTAACCCAAATGCCATGCTCTTGTGAAAACAAAAAATGATAGAATCAATAAAGGGCGTGATTAAGAAGGGCAAAGAGGCTTATCCGCCGGAGGAGACGGAGCATTGAAATTGGCGGATAGAATACAACGCGGTCAGACCCCATACTACATAAAGAAAGAAAAGGCATACAGAGAAAAGGCCACCGAAGAAATCCCTTCAATCTCATCATATTCCAAAGAAAGCTACGAAAAATTCATTGAAAGCTTCCTCATGCTTGCCCGCCGGAACACCGGCGAAACGACCCGGATGGCCTTCTTAAATGCTGATTGGCGGGATTTTGAATCCACACCCGCTTCAAAAGTGAACCCCGATAATTCAATCACAATATTTGATTACCACAGAATATTAACAAAAACGGGATGGAAAGTAACCTGTCGCATAGAGTGCCCCCTGTCCTCAGAACGCCTGAGCGGAAACCAGGTGCAGAAAATGCAGGACAGACGTATTCTCGGAACGGTTGGAAGAACCCTGTTAATCGCCAAAAGATCATAATAGCCGTCCCCGCTCCCGGTATTGTATTTACCAATAGCATAGTAGAATAGTGGCAACGTCCCCATAAAATGGCGGACTGAGGGACGTCAGTGGCGATTGTTTGTCTACCAGCGGTCATCAATCTGTGGGAAAGCGGCAGGTTTGTCAATCGCCAAATCGGTTTGCATTTAGGCAAAAGTTATTCAAATGTCAGCAGGCGATCACCGAAATCAGGCACAGCTCGATAAGGATAAAGGGCTGGGGAGAAAATATCAGACGTTAAAAGCACAAGTCAAGGTGACCCCATTCCTCCATTCCCTTGCTCATTAATTATTTCTTCGTATGATACCTGCAAGTTTACCGACAATCCGAACCCGCTGCCGTTGCCGCCCGCTGAAAACCAACGGCGGGTATGCGCGGTTTGCCGAATGCAATTCCAGAGTGCTTTTGGTTTTGCGCAGGATTTTGAGGGTGGCCTCATGGAGTATGTTTTCAACGATAACCGCAACAATCTGTCCGTTTTCGGCATTATTTTGGGGACGAATAATCGCCAGGTCCCCATCCATGATATGAGCCTCGATCATGGAATCTCCTTGAATACGAAGCGCAAAACACATCTCAGAAGCAAACATCGACGGGTTGACCGGCAACTCATCTTCTCGATTCTCTATTGCCAGAATGGGAGTTCCGGCAGCGATTCGGCCGACCAGGGGAATGGTTTTTCCAACAGAAAGGCCCGGTATGCGCCATGATCTTTTCTTTCCGGCAGTGGACATAAGATGGCCTTTTTCAACCAAAACATGGAGGATACGGTGGACGCCCGCCGGTCCATTTAAATCGAAATGAGTGCATATTTCGCGCACCGTGGGCGTCATGCCGAGTTTCTCTTGATGCGAGCGGATATACATTAATATTTCTTCCTGCCTTTGGGTAAGCTTCAAACTCAAACCTCCTATGAAAAAAGTGTATCCCCCGGGCTTTGAACCCCCTTCCCGCCACGATTGAGCACGTGAGTGTAAATCATGGTAGTGCTGACATCCTTGTGCCCCAGCAGTTCCTGAACGGTACGAATATCATAGCCTGATTCCAGCAGATGAGTCGCAAAACTGTGCCTCAGCGTATGGCAGCTACCGGCCTTGCTGATATCGGCATTTCGGATGGCGGTTTTAATTGCACGCTGAATGACGGCCTCGGAAATGTGATGTCTTCGTTCTATACCGGCTCTTGGATCAATTGACCTGTGGGAAGCAGGAAATGCATATTGCCAGGCCCAGCTGCGATTTGCACTGGGATATTTTCTTTCCAGGGCATACGGCATGTACACCGCTCCGAACCCTTCCTTGAGATCCCGGTTGTGGATTAATTTGACTTTTTCAAGGTGCAGTTTGAGATTGTCAATGATGATGATAGGCAGCAATGTGATCCGGTCCACCTTGCCTTTGCCGTCACGGATGACAATCTGCTTGTAATCAAAATCAACATCCTTGACTCTTAACCGTACGCATTCCATTACCCGGAGACCTGCGCCGTAAAGAAGCTGGCCCATCAACCAGTCTTTTCCCTCCAACTGGATGAGAATGTTTTTCACTTCTTTTTTTGAGAAAACCACCGGCAGTTTGGCTGGTCTCTTGGCTCTGATGAGATCTTTAAATTCCCCAAGCTCCTTTTGTATAACTTCCCGGTAAAGAAAAACGACGGCGCTCAAAGCTTGATTTTGAGTCGATGCTGAAACGTTTTTTTTAACCGCCAGATAGGTTAAAAAGGCGCTGATTTCTTTTTCGCCCATTTCGGAAGGGTGCCGCTTCCCGTGGTAAAGGATAAATTTTTTTATCCATTCGACATATGCCTGCTCTGTACGAATACTATAGTGTTTGCAACGGATTCGGTTTTGAACTTGGCCCAGAAGGTTTGATCCCCTGTTACCGGATTCACGGAACATTTTGCTTTCTCCATCTCTTTCTATCGCAGTAGAAGATTTCCATAATCTTTTCATGCCCCTGCACCTCGATCTTAATTTGCTGTTTGATTAAAATTAGATTGACTTTCTTCCAATTAAAAAATAATGTGTTGATAATTTTATCGAGTTTACCTGATTCAGTCCAGACATGAACATTTGTTCATTTTTCGTCAGTTTACTAAATAAAAAATTTTTATCAAGCAAGCAAAAAATTCATCTATTTCCAAAATAAATTGTTTTATGCGACTGAACAGTCGTATAAAACAATTTAGTATGCAAATTGGTCGTATTATAAGACGACTTTTAGGCAATCTACTATATGTTGGGCGGCATAGAAATACCACAGTAAAGGATAGGATATGACAAAGAGCTTTAATGAAAAATTGATTGATCTGCTGAAAACTGATTCCCGATTTGTGGATGATGAGGAGGAATTGGTCAAGGCGGCGGTGATCGACCGGGCATGGAAAATCGACCGTGATCTGGTGAAGCTGCTGCTAGGAAAGCCTGAAATAAAAGACAAATTCTTCGACGAGATTGAAGGGCACTGGATTTTCAATATTAATACCTTTATCGAATACATTGCCGATAAAAATTTTCTTGCCAACTCCTATACCCGGTTCAGGAATAAAATCGGCTTGAACATTGACGGTAAATTTTTGAGTGAACGGGGCAAAGTCTCTCTGGTCTGGCCGTATAAGGATTGTGTTTTGGAAGGCGGGCAGACCAAAGAGGAAGAGAAGCGCAAGGAGATTTTCTTCAATGAAATCCTGGCTCAGGATGAGATTGACAGGCTGTTTGACCCGAAGGTGTTGACCAGTTGGAAGCGTTACACAATTGACGGCGAACAGAAGGTCACGGAGATCAAGCGGGACGAAACCGGGACGATTCGGGAAAACCTGATTATCAAAGGGAATAACCTGCTGGCGTTGCATACGCTGAAAAAGCAGTTTAGGGGCAAGGTGAAGCTGATTTATATTGATCCGCCGTATAATACGGGCAGCGATTCGTTTGGTTATAATGACAACTTTAATCATTCGACTTGGCTTACATTTATGCGGAATCGGCTGGAAGTGGCAAGGGAATTGTTGCGGGACGATGGAAGCATTTTTATTCAAATTGACGATTCTGAGATAGGTTACTTGCGAGTCCTCCTTGATGATGTGTTTGGGAGAAGTAATTTTATTTTCATTGCGACCGTCGAGCGTGGAGCAGCTACCGGGCATAAAGCTATTAATCCAACTCCTGTGAATGTATCAGAATATATTGTTACTTATGCAAAGTCTAAAACCAAATGGGAGTATAAGGTTCAATATGTTAAAAGGGATTATGATTCAGCATATAATCTCTTTATTGAAAATTTTGAGAAAGGTTATCAGTTCTGGACATTTCGCCCGATTTCTGAAGTCCTAAGCGAACATAAGATAACAATAGAACAAGCGATTAAAATATTTCCTGAAAAAATTGCCAGATTTGCCGAACCTAATTACAAAGGGGTAGGCAAGGAAACTCGCAACCTTATTGATTCATCTAAAAAAGAACCAAAAAAAATATTTTACCAAAAAAGAGATAAACACCCTGATATTTTCTTAAAAAATGGGCAAAGGATACTTTTCTATGTAAATAAGATGCGAGATATTGAAGGTGAATTAGTTACTGCGGAAGCTCTTACTAATATATGGAATGATATTCCATTTCAAGGCATAGCAAAAGAAGGTGGAGTAACGCTACTAAAAGGGAAAAAACCTGAAAAATTAATCAAAAGAATTATCGATATGGCAACTAACGCAGGCGATATTGTCCTTGATTACCATCTTGGAAGTGGAACAACTGCCGCCGTAGCTCATAAAATGGGGCGTCAATATATCGGGATCGAGCAACTTGATTATGGCGAGAATGACAGCGTTGTTCGATTAAATAATGTTATTGGTAAGAAAGCAAAATCAGATGGAGAAATGTTTGACAAAATTGAGTGTGACCAATCCGGCATTTCCAGGGCCGTCAACTGGCGGGGTGGTGGTGACTTCATCTATTGCGAACTGATGGAATACAATGAAACCTATATGAACAAGATTCAAGCCGCAAAATCATCCAAAGAGCTTGTGGGAATTTGGAAAGACATTGCCGAAAACTCATTTCTCAACTGGTATGTAAATCCAGAAATGCCGGAAGAGGCGGTCAATGATTTTATCACCATCGGCAAAACCGAAAACGGATTGGACAAACAGAAGAAACTGCTGGCGGAATTGCTGAACAAGAATCAGCTCTATGTCAACCTTTCGGAAATAGATGATGCGGATTTCAACGTCAGTGTGGAAGACAAAAAACTGAATCAGTCATTTTACCGGGAGAATGCGTAATGGCTGATAAGTTTTTGTATGAAACGCTTGATTCCGCTTCTGAATTAGGATTTTTGAAAAAGGAAATTCCGCCTTATCTTAAAGAAAACCTGAATCCCCGATTTGAGCTTCGCCCTTATCAGGAAGAAGGCTTTGCCCGTTTTTTTCATTGCCTGGACAATGATTTTCCGGGCAAGGACTGGCCCCTTCATTTTCTTTTCAATATGGCGACAGGCAGCGGCAAAACGCTGATTATGGCGGGGCTGATCCTTTATCTGTATGACAAGGGCTATCGGAATTTTCTGTTTTTTGTCAACTCAACCAATATCATCGAAAAAACAAGGGACAATTTTCTTAATCCCTTGTCATCAAAATTTCTTTTTTCTGAAAATATCCGGTTCGGCACAAAACGGGTTTCCATATCGCCGGTTGCAAATTTTGAAGGCGTCAACGAAAATGATATTAACATCTGTTTTACCACCATCCAAAAACTGCATTCAGACCTGACCACGGAAAAGGAAAACGCCATCACGTATGAAGATTTCAAAGATAAAAAGATCGTGCTGCTTTCGGATGAAGCCCACCATATAAACACCCGCACCAAAGCTCAAAAGGAAATGTTTGAAAGCTGGGAAAACACCGTTGGACGGATATTCCAGCAAAATGAAGACAACCTGCTTCTGGAGTTTACCGCCACGCTGGATTACACCAATACCTATATTGTCGATAAATACAAAAATAAAGTCCTGTGTCGTTATGATCTGCGTCAATTCAGAAATGATGGGTATTCCAAGGATGTTTATATCGTTCAGGCGGATTTTGATGAAAAAGACCGCATCATTCAGGCGCTTATCCTTAGCCAGTATAAGCAGGAAGTGGCGGCGAAACATCGCATTAACCTGAAACCGGTGATCCTGTTCAAGGCGCAAAAGACCATTGCCCAATCACAGGAGAATAAAGCCAACTTTCGCAGCTTGATTGACCATCTTTCGGAAGATGATATCAAGCGGATACGGGAGAAATCCGATATTCCGCTGGTAAGACGAGCGTTCCACTTTTTTGATGAAAATCATATTACCGATGGGCAACTGGCGGAAAGGCTGCGCCGTGAATTTGACGAAAGCCGCTGTATTTCCGTCAACGAGGAAAAAGAGAAAGAAAACCAGCAAATTCTGCTCAATACGTTGGAGGAGAAAGATAACCGTATCCGGGCCATATTCGCGGTGCAGAAGCTTAATGAAGGATGGGATGTTTTAAATCTGTTCGATATTGTCCGCTGTTACACAGTTAGAGATTCAAAAGCGGGCAGGCCGGGGAAGACAACCATCGCGGAGGCCCAGCTTATCGGACGGGGGGCACGTTATTTTCCGTTTACAACCAACAAACACAATGACCGTTTTCAGCGGAAATATGACAATAACCTTGAATATGAAATGCGGGTTCTAGAGGAATTACATTATCACAGCATCAATGATTCCCGTTATATCTCAGAACTTCGCACCGCTTTGATTGAAGAAGGCATGATGGATGAACGGGAGATCAACAGGGCGCTCAAACTGAAAGACACTTTTAAGGAAACGGAATTCTATAAGAGCGGGTTGGTTTATCTTAATGAGCGTGTCAGAAATGATTATGAGTATGTCAGATCGTTTTCAGATATCGGCGTAACAAAGAAAAACTATGAGCATACACTGGCAAGCGGGCGTGGGGTGGCGGGCGCGCTGCTTGCAGGAAACGGGGATGTCGGCGGGGTCGCAGAATCCGGCAGAAAAGATGTCAAAGTAAAAGAGATGCCCCGGCACATTGTTTATAATGCCCTTGCGCGGCAGCCTTTTTTCATATTTCAATCCATTCACAAGTATTTCCCCCATGTTTCGACCATGCGGAAATTTATAAAATCAGACGATTACCTGGGCGGTGTAGAGATTACATTTCAGGGAGATTCAACAGAAATTTATCGTTTATCCAACAAGGCTCAACTTGAAGGACTTACGGGATTGCTTGAACAGATTGAAGCCGGATTGCGGAAAAATATCACGGAATACATAGGCACGGAGGAATTCAAATTAAACCCGGTATCCTCTGTTTTCACAGACAAGGTTCTGAAGCTGGTTGACGGCAGTGAGCGAGCAAAAGGTGATGAGCAGTTTGTCGAAGATAAGGGGTGGTATGTTTTTAATGCCAATTACGGTACCAGTGAAGAGAAGGCATTTGTAAGAATGCTTGAGCGGCAGATGGATAAGCTCAAAAAGAAATATGACGGCATCTATCTTGTTCGGAATGAAAGACATTTCAAGATATACAGTTTTTCGGACGGGCAGGTATTTGAACCTGATTTTGTGCTATTCCTGCGTGAAAAAAACGGCGATATGCTGACCTACCAGATATTTGTTGAACCCAAGGGCAAGCACCTGAAAGAGCATGATAAATGGAAGCAGGACTTCCTTCGGGAAATCACTGAAAAATTCAAAGGCAAGACACTGGAATTTAAGACACAGAACAAGACTCAAAAATACAGGCTTGTGGGCGTGCCTTTTTATAATAACGAAGATGAGAACAAGTTCAAACAAAGCCTGTATGAGGCGGTGGAGAACTGAAGACCGCCCAACGAATAAGGTTAGATTGTGTGAGCGAAGCGAACCACAATCTGAACCGTTTGTTGGACAAGCCCGGTGGGGGGCTTGAATTAACGATAAAACATAAATGACAAAATTGATTTTGGTCAGGCG
>JAUYIZ010000384.1 GCA_030688615.1 Desulfobacterales bacterium
CTGTATCTTTGCTTTTTCCACCTGAACCGTTGCGATCTGCAGTTCTTCCTGGTGGGTTGCGGCCAGGTCGTAAATTTCTTCCAGACGGAGCGTCACCGGCCTTGCGCTTTCTTTTTGCAGCATTCCCACGACCGAATCGGGATGACGGTTCAAAAGACCGTTCAGTCTGGCGATTTCCGTCCTTTCCAGATCTTCCAGTAAAAGAAGGTCGTAACGCAGCTGGCCGATCTGAGACTGGGACTTGACCATGTCCAGCAACGGGCCCTGTTCCCGGGCAAAAGAGGTTTCGGCGACTTTCCGCATGTGATGGAGCAGCTTCAGGTTATTGTCGGCCACCTGCCTGGCCTTACGGATATAGTGCAGCTCGAAAAAGGATTCCCGTATGGACACAATCATATCTCGGACGGCCTGATCCACCTTCAGCTTGGCGATGCGGGCCTCGGCTTCCACCACCTCTCCGGCTTTGGACAATTTGCCGGGAAACGGGATGCGTTGCGAGATACTGACGTTCCAGTCCTGGGGACCCAGCCGGGTCTGAATGGGTTCGGGAAAATAAGTCACCGCAAGCTCCGGGTCCGGATATCCGGTCACCACCTGATAGTTTTCGACAACCGCCCGCCAGGCTTCCCGTACTTCCCGGACCGATGGATTTTCCTGATAGGCATACACGATGAGGTCGCCCAGGGTGGCCGTTTTTGCCAGCCGGGCATCAAGATCTCTGACATTCGGCAATTCGGCAGCGCCTGAAAGAAGAACACAGGTATTCAGACCGATCAGCATCAGCATCACTTTGAGGACTCGCTGTCTCAGGCAAAAAAGTCCCTCAACGTTTCCACCCAGTATCCTTTTCTCGCTTTTCCGCATTCATGCCTCCATCGATTTATTATAATGTCGTTAAGCTCTTGCCTTAACAACCACCAGAGTTATGTCATCTGCCTGGGGTGCATTTTGACGAAAGGCCGCCAGGCTGTCCGTAATAATCCGTATGATTTTTTCGGCCGAATGATGGCTGCTGGTTCGTAAAATTTCACGAAGCCTGTCTTTTCCGAACCTCTCCCCCCGTTCATTCTCGGTTTCCCAAATGCCGTCTGTTCCAATCATGACCATCTTCCCGCGATCCCAGCCGGGAAGCGAATACTCAGTAAAAGACCATTTTTCATCAACGCCCAGGGCAATCCCTTTGCCGCCCAGTTCGGTGAAGTTGTCCGTGGCGGCATCGTAGAGCAGGGCCGGTTCATGCCCGGCCCGGACCCATCGGACGACATGGCCGGTAAGGTCGAACATCAAAAAAAATAATGTCATGAAATTACCGGATTTCTCCGTATCAATACACAACAGGCGATTTGTATCGGTGATGACCTGCGCAAGGCCACCGGGTTGTATAATCCGGCTGCGTATCAGCGCCCGGGCAGTGGCCATGAATAAAGCTGCCGATATACCATGCCCGGAGACATCTCCCACAACAATGCCGGACCTTCCCTCGCCCAGCTCGGGAAATGCCAGAAAATCATAGTAGTCGCCTCCGGTTTCATCACAATAGATGCTTTGACCGGCCACATCGAGGCTATCAAACTGCATTGATTTGCCGGGCAGCAGATTTTGCTGGACCTCTCTGGCTAAATTTAAGGAATATTTCAGTCGGGCCCGCTCCTCGAGCTGGTTCACCATGGTATTGAAACTCTGGATCAGTTCGCCCATCTCATCCCGGCTCTTAACCGGCAAGGACACGTCATAGTCACCTTCGGCAACCGCTCGTGCGGCGCTGGAAACAGCTTTGATCGACAAAGCCGTGCGCCCGGTAACCTGCCGAATGATAATAAGAACAATTAAAATCGCCACCCCGCCGAAAACAATATAGTAAATACTGAAATTGACTATTTCGGAAAGAATCCCGGCGCCAGGTGCCACAATCAAAAGTGTCCAGGGGGCTTCACGAAGCTTGTAAAATCCACCGACTTCCTTCGGGGGAAGCCCTTTTCCCAAAACGGTTCCGTAGGGAACGGTTTTTATGGCATGCAGGATTGCCCGTGCCAGCAAAGTGTCGCTTTCGTCCAGCTTTTTAGGGAGGATGTCAAGGTTACTCAATAAAACATTTCCCCTGTCATCTATGAGATAGGCTCTATGCTCATGATCCTTCCACCATCCTGCAGCTTCAATGTCATTAAAAAGATAGTCAAAATGGATTGCGACTTCCAACCGGCCGGTAACCTGATCGTCAGCATCTTTCAACTCAGATACAAGGGATACTGTTTTACTGTCCGATGACGAATCGAAATACGGCGAGGTTACATCGACTATATTGCCATGATGAAAAGGCATGGCCGCAAATCCTTTCATCATTTTTCCATGCAGGTCTGCACCCGGGGGCCCGGGAGGTTCAAGACCCTCAGAAATCGATCCTCCGGCTTCTTTTCCTGACCGCGAAAGGTCGACTCGCGCAACCCATTCAAGCTCCTGGATCTGATCCAGGATCAGACGAATCTTCGCCGGGGGCATCCCGCCGGGTTTGTTTAACATTTGCATCATCTCTTTGGGCCAGCTCAACCGCATGTCCACTTGATGCGCTGCGAGTTGAAGCTGCCGGAGCGTGGCTTCCCCCCAGTGGGAAAGAAGCAGTTTTCGGATATAGGTAAATCCTGCGAAACCAATGCCGAAAAGAATAAAAGCCACCGGCAGCAGAATAAAAATTGAATATCTTTGCTGCAAACTTTTCAAGCGCATCATGGGGCTACCTTCGCACACGTTTCATTTTTGACCGCCAGGATTTCCTGTAAAGCAATCCCGGAGATTGATGCAACCTTCATGCCGCAGCGTGATAAAATGACGTATTCTAATGATATCAAGGCCATTGCCGACAGCCGCCTGCGAAGTTACATTTTCCAACGGGATCATCATGAGTAAAAAATATCCAGTGTGATTGCAAGGTGAAAATCACCTGGATAAAAAATATTCAGCGCGTGTTTATAAAATCCAAGTATTAATTATACCATAAAAGTGCTACATAATAAAAAATAGCTAATTGAAGACCCTGCAGCAAGCTGCGGGGAATAATCAAGTTTAAAGCCTCCAAGAGGGAGCCCACTGCACCCCAACCCAGAGGGAACCATGGACCCGAGACAGATCAACCACATCGAACGCGAAGTCCGTCGCCAACTGGCGGACCAGAACCGCCGGGCCAAAGAGGGGCTGGCCTGGCTGCGGGACCACATGCACCCGTACTTCTTCGTTACCATGGGGGGCGAAACCGAAGTGCTGGCCAACCTGCTCATGGACGACGCCACCTTCCTCACGGTCAAGGAGGTCTACGTGCGCGATGTGCTCGCGATCCTCGAGCGGCGCGCCGAGGAGGAGGCCCGGCTTTAGTTATCCCCAGAGGGGATTTGCTTTGTTGGACGTTCAGTGTATGATTGAAATCACAAATATCAAATTACAAATACCAAACAATCTCCAATGACCAAAATTCGAAAATCCAAACGATGTCTCGTCATGGAAGGTTATTGGAATTTGAGGTTTTTTTGTAATTTGGTGCTTGGAATTTGTAATTTCAGCCCCAAAAGGCCATGGCAGAGCATCTTTCCCTGACCTGCCCAGAGGACCAGGCTGTCTATGTTTGAATAAAATCCCCGGTCCGGCATGCCCTGAGCGCCGCCATTCCCTTTAATATATCAAAACCAGGTGAATTCATGAGAATCCTGCTGGTGGAAGACGATATCAAGATCGCCGCCTTTGTCCAAAAAGGGCTGAAAGGGGTGTAAATCGCAGTCGTTGGTGAAAGAGGTTTCAGGTGTCAGGTTTCAGCACCGCCGCCAGCGGAGCTGGATTCATCGCCATAAGAAACGCGGTTTCTCAGACGAG
>JAUYIZ010000385.1 GCA_030688615.1 Desulfobacterales bacterium
TCTGCGCGATATTGCAGGGTTTTTAAGCTCTGCTGCCCTGGTGATATCTTTGGCCACTTAAATATGAATTTGATAAGTCCGAATCAAAATAGATAGTCGGATTCCCACTCGGGATGGGTTAAACATACATCCGCTATCGTTGAATTTTCAGGGTCTCCCAGTCTCCGCCAAGTTTTGATTCCTCTTTTATAATCGTGGTTTAGGTGCATAGTTGTGACTCTCCTGCCGTTACCTTAAGGCCTGCTGCACCTCCGCCAACGACACCGAAATCATACTCAAAGCTTGCCATGTTTACCCTTCTTTCGAACCATGAAAAATTATAATTTATTACATAAACGTAAATAATTCTACATTAAATTACAAAAAAGGAAAAATTTGTTTTTTGTTTTGAAGATCATTTATGCTTATTTATAAAAATTAAAACTTAAATTACAAATAGTTATACTTATTTAGGGGGGGCAGGAAGTGTTGGCACGTATCTTGTATTACCTATGGCCAGATATTAACACGCTCCACGTTTTTAATGGGAAGTCTAATTGAGTGAAATGTTAAAGGAGGAAAAAGAATGAAAAAAATCGAAGCAATTATTAAGCCCTTCAAGCTTGATGATCTCAAGGAAGCGCTGACCGCGCTCGGTGTCCAGGGTATGACCATCAGCGAGGTAAAAGGCTTTGGGCGTCAGAAAGGACATAAGGAAGTCTACCGCGGTGCCGAGTATGTGGTGGACTTTATCCCAAAGCTCAAGGTCGAGATCGTTGTCGACGGAGACATGGCGGATAAGGTGGTTGAGACCATCATGAAGAGTGTCAAGACAGGCAACATTGGAGATGGCAAAATCTTTGTTCTGTCGCTTGACTCAGTCTGTCGAATCCGAACAGGTGAAACCGGAAAGGAGGCCATTTAGGAAAGAATATGGATATGATCAAATCAAACAATAAAGAGGTTCCAAAGAACAAGTCAATCGTAAACAAGTTTGCCTTGCCTATTTTAACAGCCATGATTGCTTTGCCGGGAGTAGCTTTGGCCGCTGATGGCGCAGCCAAGGTAACAGGGGCGGCCGCTATTTATGTTGCTAATAATACCTGGATGCTGGTTGCTACTTTTCTGGTCTTCGTCATGCATCTTGGTTTTGCCACCTTGGAGGCCGGTTTGACCCGGTCCAAAAACACGGTCAATATTCTATTTAAAAATACGGCAATAGTTTCCATCGGTCTGTTGACCTATGCCGCCATCGGTTTCAACCTGATGTACCCCGGTGATTTTTCTATAGCAGGATTTTTCGGCTTCTCTGGCTTCGGCATCGGTGTAAGCCCTGAAAAAATGATGGTAACCGGGGCCAATGGTGTGGGCATTTACACATACTGGACCGACTTCATCTTTCAGGCGATGTTCGCCGCCACCGCAGCAACCATCGTTTCCGGTGCCGTGGCCGAGCGCATCAAACTGCACAGCTTTTTAATCTTCACCACAATCTATGTTGCCTTGATATACCCCTGGGTTGGCAGCTGGAAATGGGGCGGTGGCTGGTTGAATGCCTTAGGTTTCTATGACTTTGCTGGTTCCACCCTGGTCCACTCAGTAGGTGGCTGGGCAGCCCTGGCAGGCGTACTGCTCCTTGGACCTCGTTTGGGTAAGTATGTCGGAAATAGCATCAGGCCCATCCTGGGCCACAATATGCCCTTAGCAACCATCGGCGTCTTTCTGCTCTGGCTCGGATGGTTCGGTTTCAATGGCGGTTCCGTTCTTTCCGCCGATCCTGCCGCCGTATCCCGTGTTTTTGTGACGACCTCTTTGGCCGCTGCCGCAGGTGTTATGGGCGCAATGCTCCTGTCCTGGATCCTGCAGAAGAAGCCTGATCTTACCATGGTCCTTAACGGCGCTTTGGCCGGTCTGGTCGGTATTACCGCGGGAGCCGATGCGGTAAGCGTAATGAGTTCTATCGTCATTGGTTTTATTGCCGGTCTGCTGGTAGTAATTTCTGTAATGGGCATCGACCGAATGAAAATTGACGATCCTGTGGGTGCCATCTCCGTGCATCTTATCTGCGGCATCTGGGGAACCCTGGCGGTTGGTATCTTCAGCGCTAAGCATTCCTTCGTGATCCAGTTACTCGGTGTTATCGCCTACGGCATAACTTGCTTCGTTGCAGCGCTTGTTATCTTCTACAGCCTCAAAGTAACTCTGGGCATCCGGGTTGATGAAGAAGAGGAAAGGGGCGGTCTCGATTTTGGCGAGCATGGCATGGAGGCATATGCCGATTTTGAAGTGAAAAGTGTCTAAAAAGAATACAATTAACAATAAGGAGATATAATGAAAAAAATAATAACTAGCGGGATCGTCTCAATTTTTATGTCAATAATGGTTATCGGCGGTGCATTAGCGGCTGATGCGGTTGTATCGGTTGATACGAACTCAGCTTACGTTTGGAGGGGGATTACTTTCAATGACGGACTGGTGGTTCAGCCCAGTGTTGCTGTCAGCCATAAAGGCTTTGGAATAAACGTTTGGGGAAATATCGATGTAGGCGATTATAACGACACCTTGAAGTCCGGAGAATTTTCAGAGGTCGATTTTACTCTTTCATATGGATTTAATATCAAGGGGATCGATGTTTCCCTCGGGTATATTGAATATCTGTTTCCGAATGGTGCAGAAGGGACCAAAGAAGTTTTTGGCACTTTGGGGTATAATATTTATAAGGGCTTGTCTGCGAGTTTTGGGTTCTATTACGATGTTGATGAAATTGATAGCTATTATACAAATTTCAGCCTGGGATATAACCTCCCGATTGGCAAAAAATTCAGTTTGAACTTTGGTGCCTTAGCCGGTTATGCTGGCAAGGATTTTGCAATCGCTTATGGTGGCATTGACGGCGGATTTTATGAGTATACCTTCTCGGTCAGAGGAAACTATTCGATTACGAAAGCTTTTAGCATTTATGCATCGTTGCTACATACCGAATCTTTTGACAAAGAAGTTTTACCGGACCAGGATGTTGATTTTTACGGCGGTGCTGGAATTTCCTATACTTTTTAAACCTATAAAGACCTTGCACCCATCCGTGTTAGAAGCCAGGAGTCAGAATCCAGAATAATGCAATTTGTTTTTCTCCTGGCTTCTGGCTTCTGGCTTCTGAATTCGTTGGCACGATTCGAATCAATTACTTTTTCTTTTTAGTTAAAGCCTAACCCATCACTACACCCGACACGAGATAAGCCGGGTCATATTGATAACAAGCCCCGTTCCACCTCGTGCGGGTGGGCTTGTCGTTAAAGCATCATTGAGAGTATCCCGACAAAAACGAGCTTTCAGAATGTTGCCATAACTTGCCAGACCACAAACATATCATATTTCTTAGATGCATTGTGATATCGTTTTTCACATTAACGATAGATTCGGAAATAATTGCCTGCCCTCCAATTTCGATTATCACAAATGGGATTCAACCGGCTGATATATTGTCCTTCATAGCAGATAAACCAACTATTGCCTGCGTTGTGTTTGGTTGGAAATCATTGGTTTTGAGACCGACGAGATTTATTGTAAAAAATATTGCCATATTGTATTGACACAAAAAATTTAAGGAAAATAAATTAAAACCAGCACAAAAATTTTTCAGGCTTTTTTAATCAATACCGCCCAATAGTTGTCGATTTTTTCCTGAAAAACTAATTCGTGGCCTTCCCCTGATAAAGATCCGGGCACATTCTCAATCGGTTTTCCATCGTCCAAAAGCACCCTTAACGTTTGCCCGCTGGCCATTTTGGAAAGATCCAATTTCATCTTTACAAAATTCATGGGACAGGCAATCCCTCTGTAATCCCGATTCACTTCAGCGCTTTGATATGCTGGAATACCCCCGGAATCCATCTTCTCCTTTTCCGTTTGGAACTGCAGAGAATCATCCATGGATCCATACAGCTTTTCCATCACATCCGTCAGGTCATGGACCTGGTCCGCCAGATCCCTGAGCTGCGCGTCATCCTTGTCGCGGGCCAATTGGACCAGGCGCGTAAATTTTTTATCCACCAGGCCCTCCATGATAAACTTTGTGATAAAGGCGTCAAACACTTCCTGTTCTGTTTTGACCTCAATCCCCCGGGTAATGAGAAGCATCCTGGAAGCCGAAAGAGTGATCTGGTATAAGGCCTCACTAATTTCACGGGCATCCGATAGGGTTTGCAGGCTTTTTTGCTGGTTTTTGATATTATCCCGATCCACATCAATTAAATCAAATAACCCGGCGGAGCATTCTCCAACGCCTATGCCGACGAGTGAAAAAATTTCTCCTGCCCCCCAGTCAAAATAGTAATTTTTGTCGTCGTCAAAGTCCGGAATGTCGCTATATTTTCTGCAGATGTCCCGGATGTCCGACTCGCCACAGTCATCGATATAAGCGGCAAAGGAAGGATACCTGTCCTTTTTATCAAGGTACGCCGCCAACGCTTCTTCCAAGAAATCCGGTAGATCCCGCGCACTGATCTGGTCAATCCTGCGCGCCAGGCGGGAAGCCCCGTTTTCAGCTATGGCCCCGGCCACAATAGCATAAGCAGGATACATGACCTCATTTTTGCGCGAGCTTTTTCCGAAAAACCCGAGATCCGCTTCAGAATGGGCGCCGCATGAATTTGGACAGCCTGAAATATTCAATTTAAAGTTATCCAGTGCATCCAGATCGATACGGGATTTTTTCAGTTTTCGATCCACCGCCCTTAAAGCGCCCCGGGACAAGCAGATTCCAAGCGTGCAGGTATTTGCCCCGGCGCATGCAATGCAGTTTGCCATGAACCTCGGGCCGGATGAAAGTTTGGCAATATCCCGCACGACCCGGTAAACATTGCCAAGATAGTCTTCGGGGATGTTTCTGATGTTGAAATTTTGTTCCAGCGTGCATCTGAGAACATTTTCTCCGAAATGGCTTAAAAAATCGGCAAGAATTAGGGCATGCTCATTGGGTATATTTCCTAAAAATACCGGCAGAAGAATACTGTAGAGTCCCGGTTGTTTTTGTCCTTTGACGTATCTTTTTTTCCAGATGTCAAAATCCGAAGTTTGTTCCCTGACCGGTTCAAGCAAGACACCCGGTTCAGGTTTATTTTCAATCTCTATGATCTGTAACGGCGCCGGATGTGTTTTTTGTATTTTTTCATATTCATCGTAATATAATTGCATAAATTTCTCCCGCCCCAGTTTATGCCATAAAAATCTCAAGCGTGCCGCGTGCTTGTTCTTCCGGTTGCCATACTTGGAAAAAATCACTTTGATGGCCTTGACAACCGGATAAACATGACCGGTTGGAATAAAATCGTGCAATAAGTTGCCTACTTGCGGCTTGGAACCCATTCCTCCGGCCACATAGACACGAAATCCTTTGACGTCATTTTTAATATGCGAGATAAAACCCAGATCATTGAA
>JAUYIZ010000390.1 GCA_030688615.1 Desulfobacterales bacterium
AGCCTCTCCTTCGAGCATTGCGAGACGCTCGGTGGACCTTCTATGCATCTGAACAATGGCGGACCATTCAAAATAATCCTCACTATCGCCCAGCTCCCCTTTTTCAAATCGTTCGAAAAATTCATTCGAGGTTATATGATAGGTGTCTTCAAACCGAACCAGGTCTCTCCCGAACGCCTCAATCTCCCGCAAGGTTTTGTCTCTTTCGTGCTCAATGATTTTCCCAATTGAACGGGATAGATACTCATCCTGCAGCCCCTTTTCAAAAATTCTTCCGATGTTTTTAATTTTATCCTTTGTGGTTGACTGTGACTCTGTCATGAATCCTCCTCAATTATCTGCGCAAAAATGCGGGGCAGGTTTCGCGGTGCGTTGGAACGCAACCTACTTATTTGGTAGGCTGGGTTTGGTGTTTCGGCCAGGGGAACATAGGAAATAAAGCTTCAGGTTTTCTGTTTTAAAACGCCGTCTTTGATGCGCTTTACATGCCCGCGGCCGAGGCCCTTTACTTCGCAGCCCAACTCGAAATAGCGGCGTATTTTGGTGTCGTCGAGGATGCCGAAGCAGTCGATGACGGCCACGGAGCGGCCGGTCATGGCGATGACTTCATCGGGGGCGAGGGCGCGGTAGGCCTCGTGGCGTACGGCGAGGACGACGGCGTCCACGCCCTTGAGGGTGCTGGGCAAGTCCTTCTCGATCTGGCTGTCCTGGAGCTTGTCCTGGTTCCGGAAGAAACGCGCCCAGGGTTTGCGGGGACACGTTCCGATCCCTGCGGGCTTCCGGAACATGTCCCCGAGCGAGCGACGAGCTCTGCGACATGGAGGGCGCGGGTATCGTTGATGTCGATGGCAAGCGGCGTAATCTTGAATATGTCATCCTCAAAACCCATGAGGGTATGATAGGACCAGACTCCCAGGCCCCCATCCTTGGGGAGGCAGTAGCCGCCGATCCCCGGGCCGAAAAAAATAGTGCTGAGTGCTGAGGACTGAGTAAAATCTGTCTCCAAATCTGTTGATCAGGTCCGTGCCGTTGCGCTCCGCGAAGAGGCTCCATTCGTTGAGGAAGGCGAGAATCGTCGCACGATAAGAGTTTTCTACGATTTTGCATGTCTCGCTCTCCACGGGCCGATCCAGGACGGTGAGGGGGAACTTTTCTACGTTCAGGATCTCCGAGAGGAATTTGACGACCTTTGCTTTAGCCTCCTCGTTGATCCCGCTGCAGACCCGCCAGAAGTCGCGGATGGAGGCCACGTATTCTCGGCCTGGCATGACGCGCTCGTAGGAGTGAGCGATTAAAGGCTCAGGACAAACACAATTTTGAATTTTGGATTTTGAATTTTGAATTATGTCTGCTGAGTTTGGAGTCTTCGGTTCTGATTGGAAGCGGCGCTCGAAGGCTTTCTTTAGGATCGGATAGGCCACGTACTCTGTCGTTCCGGGTGGTACGGTTGTCTCGATGAGGACGAGGCAGTGGGGCTGGATCTTTTCCCCAAGGACCTTCAGGCTCTCCTCCAAAGCAGCGATTTCGGCATGGCCCTGGCGGCAGTTGCCAAAGGTCTCCTTGAAATAGTCGCACTGAACGTCCACGACAACCACGTCAGCGAGGCAGAGGGCGTCGTAGGTGTAGGTCGCGGTCAGGGTCTTCTTCTCCAGGACGCAGCGGGCAATCATGGGGGCGACCTCGGGGTCTTCCGCTTCTACGGGGGCGATGCCCTTGTTCATAAGGGGAATCTTCCAGAAGGAGCGGGGGGAGGGGCGCTGCATGGCGATGACGAATTTGCCGGAGATGGGTAATGGGTAATGGGTTATGGGTAATGGGTTCGGTGCCTTCTTTACGGAGTCGGCGATGATACCGGCCATGACTGCGCCTACGAAGCCGACGCCCATGACGACGACGATTTCGCGGCCTTGGGCGCGGTGGTCGGCAACGAGAGCCTTCAAACGTTCCAGTTCGTGCGCGTAGTCTTCGGGCTGGGGAAGAGGAAAGGCTTCGCCGTAAGGAGAAATCGAGTTTGTCGAGTTAAGCGCGTTTTTCGGGTTTGTTGGGTTCATTGCGTTTGTTACCTTTTATAGCGGAGAGCGTAGAGCTAAGAGCTAAAAAAATCGAACCTTGCCACTCCATTCGTCTCTTTACACCCTCTTAATTAAGCTGCCGGCGCTTGGCGGTGCCGCACATTCTCCGGGAACAGGTTCTCCGTGGAGATATTGAAGATATCTGACAAAGCATATCTTTCCGTTGCATCCAGAATTTCAAGGCCGATAAGTCTGCCACCATCGTCAAAGTCGATATTGATTCCTTCGTCAACCTCAACGGTTTTGGCAACGAATTTTTCCTGGAGACGCACGTAGAGCGCGTCCACTTCTCTATCATACTCGATCTTCATGGCTCATTCCCCTTTAATCACGGCTGTTACGACAACGATATCTTCACCTTCGCGGCAGTATGTGACTTTTACCAGACGGCCCCCTAATGTCTTAAAGGCGTTCTTTCTCTCCTTGATGGTATCTCGCAGCATGTCCGGCTCGGCGATTGTGGCTTCTGCCTCAGTCTCCGCAATTTTCCTCCACTTCATCTGTCTTTGGGCATGTCTGCTGAATCTGATACTCATGAGTGCATGGCTCCATTCCGAATTGGCAGATAGAATCTTTTTATTTGGTAAAATATCCTCCGGTGCATCTACGTAACCGCCACTTCTTCTATATTTAGCATTCCTCCAAAAGCTCAGTACTACACTCCTCTACTGTTTTTCCATTAGCCCAGACTCCTTCAAAACCAGAAATTTCAGCAAACCAAGTTCCATCGTCTAATTTTTTATATTCTGCTTTTTCCAGTGCTTTATGAGCATATTCAAACAGCATAACTTACCTCTCTTGTTGGGTTTATTGGGTTATAGGGCTAAGAGCTGAGAACATAGGGCCGAGAGCAAGGAGCGGAGAGCTGAGAGTTAAGTATTAAGAAAATGGGTTCTTGTTTTTGCCGCCGTCTCCATTTATCACTGGCTTCAGATCATCCGATGGTTCCCACCAACGTAGCCGGCGTCCATGAGGGTTTTTTCTTTTTGGGCGATTTCCAGGTCGGCGGCGATCATCATGTCGATCAGTTGCTCGAAGCTGACTTTGGGCTGCCAGTTCAGGGCGCGGCGGGCCGCGAAGCATAGAGCGTAGAGCTAAGAGCTGAGAGTTAAAAAAATGAGGGTCAGGGCTTTCATTTCAGCAATAGAGCTAAGAGCGTTCCTTTTTAAGTATTTCAAAATATTTTTCTCTCGTCATGCCAACGGTCCTCATGTTGTTTTTTATGATGTCCACATCTATTTCATCATATTCGGGAATTACGACCGCACGATTGGCTCCGGGGAAAGTTAAAACATGATGGCTTCCCCTTTTTCTCTTGTATTTACATCCATAGGAAATGAAAATGTCCAGTTGTGTCTTGTAACCGGTCGGCTGAATTCTGGGCATATTAATTCATCGTTACAATGGACTTTTCGAAACCAATGATTTCCTTCTGAGGGATGATGTTATTTCCTTCAATAAGAAAGCCGTGCTCCAGCAGGTATTCATCAAGTGTCCCCATTTCGGTCATTTCTTCAAATTGAATCTCCACTACCTCCAAAAGGTTCTTCTTAGCTTCCTCGAAAGTACTGCCCTGGGATATAAAATCCAACTCCGGTGCGCTTGCCAGATAGATATTCCCTTTACGCCAAATTTCAACAGTAATATTTAAGTTCTTCATTTACTTTTCCTTTCGCCCGCTTTTTGTCGAGTTTATTGCGTTCATGCCGAGACCCGTCACGTCCCCCGTATACTCGGGCATGTCAAAGCTCACCCGGACATGGCTCTGGGCGCCTAGGTGGTAAATCTCATCGGGCTTGACCTCCTGGATGAGGTCGGTGAGCTGGCCGGAGACGGAAAGATCGCCGTAGTGGAGATAGACGCGAGCCTCGGGGTCGTGGAAGTCCCGGTAGAGGAGGTCGATCCGGTCCGTGTTGAAGGTGCTGGCCCGGCGGATCAGCCCGTGGATCTCATAGCCCTTGGCAAGGAGAAATTCCGCAAGGTACGATCCGTCTTGGCCAGTGATGCCGGTGATTAGTGCTTTTTTCATGGGTTTTTAAAGAAGCGGAGAGCGTAGAGCAGAGAGCTAAGAGCTGGGAGCTTTCCTTTTAGCATTGCTATTGAGTTCATCGGGTTTGTTGAGTGGCCACTTCCGTATTTTTATCTATTATTGGAATATTCCTGATTCTGATTGATTGCCTGGTAACTGTCACCATTGCTCCGGACTCTAATTGCTCCCGAATTTTAGGCCATATAGTCTCAATCAAGTTAGCTAATTCCGGGCCTTTCAGCCCCTCGCGGCGAATTCTGACCACTGATGGCGACTTTTCGTTTTGCACTGCTAAAATAGCATGAAAATCGGCATCCAACGTTATGACCACCCTGCTCTCAAGTCGGGCATAAGTCAATATCTCCTGATCGGCAGCCTGACTGAACCCTATGTCACCGGTGTGTAATGCGTCCCATCCTGTTTCACGCAGGATTTTTGCTGCCGTTCGGGGTAGGCCCTGATCCAGCAAAACCCGGTTCACGCTGCCTCCATCGGAATGATTTGGCTGTCAAGATTTCGAGCGGCAAAAGCCAATGCCTGGAGAATGTCTTCCTTTTCAAGTTCTGGGTACTCGGTTTGGAGATCCTTCCAGTCCGGATATAGCGCTATCGCTTCCACAACCCTTCTGACCGTCAGTCGAAGATTACGCAGGCACGGCTGCCCATTCATGACTTGCGGATCAATGGTAATCCGATCGAGCCTGATGTCCATGATATCCTCCTATTTCTTATGAGTTTGTTGGGGTTATCGCTTACCGCCGCCTATTACACTGAAACAGGGTCTCTTTACTCGACTTGGAAACTCATCCGATTTAATTGGTAGAATCTCAGCACTGGTTAGTCCGGCGTCTTCTAAAATTGCCCGGGCAAATTCATACCAACTGCAGTTGCCTTCATTCGTGATATGAAAGATCCCCGATGCTCCGTCCTCGACAAGCCGCTTGACGGCCGTCGCAAGATCATAAGTATAGGTCGGGGAGCCTCGCTGATCATCCACGACTTTCAAAGTCTCTACGGTTGCTGCCTTTTCCAGGATAGTTTTCACGAAGTTTTTTCCCCTGGGGCCATAAAGCCAAGCAGTCCGGACAAGAAGGAAGTTTCGGGATAATTCCTGCAGATATCTTTCTCCGGCCAGTTTAGATTCTCCATAAACGTTTAAGGGTTGGCATGCGTCATCCTCGCAATAGGGCGTGTTTCCATCTCCTGCAAAGACATAATCCGTGCTGAAATGGACTATCTTTATATCCCCGCCCTGACACGCCAGGGCCACATTTTTACCCCCTCTGCATTCACAGCAAAACATTTATCCCGGTTGGTTTCACAGCCGTCCACATCGGTATAGGCCACGGCGTTGATCACGACATCAGGATGGATTTCCGCCACAAGGCGCCGGCAATCGTCTGCAGAGGCAATATCAAAATCCTGAATGTCTTTTCCGACCACCTCATGATGCAACTTCAGCATGGAAAAAAGTTCGCTGCCTAACATGCCTTCGGAACCTAAAAGCAGAATTTTCATCTGATGTTACCTGTCATATATAGCGGAGAACTGAGGGCGAAGAGCATAGAGCCGGGAGCAGAGAGCTTTCCTTTTAGCATTGCTATTGATGCTCTCGTCAAAAGTCGTCATTCCCGCGTAGGCGGGAATCCAGGGAGCATGTAACTGCTCAATAATACTTGATTCCCGTTTTCACGGGAATGACAAGAAAGGGCGATTTTCGACTTTTGACGAGTTCGTCACTATTGAGTTCATTGGGTTTGTTGAGTTTTACTTGTGTTAGGTTTATGTTAAAGCGTTTGCCGACGGAATGTTGCTACCCTTTGACGTTATTATGGAGAATGCTACCGGCCTTTGGACTTACCATCACAGCAGCCCTTTAAATTCATCAATGCTCAGACCAGCATCTTTGATAATCCCGCCCATGGTATATGCGTCGATCGGATTCGCCCTGGGTATGGTGATAATTCTTTCACCATTGGTCATCGCTATATGCTTCCCTTGCCTTGCAATCCAAAACCCTTGTTTTTCAAAAGCCTTCACTGCCCTCAGATGATTTATTCCAGGCAGCTTAGGCATTGGCAATTTCTACGTACCGAGTTGCTTTATCGGTGGTTAGTCCATCTACAACCTCCAAATAAGCCTCGATGGCGTCTTTGATATTCTCTAGCGCGTCATCTTCAGACTTTCCTTGGGACCAACAGCCAGGCAACCCTGGAACCCAAACAGCATAACCTTCTTCGGTCTTCTTAAGATTTACTTTGTATTTCATGTCTAATTTCTCCTCCGGAGCACAACCCTTTGAGGGTCTTTCATTTTAGCGTTTGGCCGAGAGCGGAGAGCGGAGAGCGGAGAGCTGAGAGCTGAGAGCTAAGAGAGTAGAGTTCTTGAAAAAGCGGTTATCATTCTGCATAGTACATCAAGCTCCCCAATTATTTCATCTTTTATATCTTCAGAGATCAGTTTTTCTTGAGAAAAAATTATAATCATGCTTGCATTCTCGAAGGTAGATCGCCGCGCGATATTCAGAAACTGTACGAATTCTTTCTTTGATGAACTGCCGGAACCCTCGGCGATGTTATTCGGCATTGAAAGCCCAGCGCCTCTTAATTGATCTGCAAATCGATATAGTTTTTTTGTTTCAAGAGCATCAGCTATCTTGAAAAGCTTTCGTGAAATATCCGCAGAACGTTGCCATATTTCTAAATTCTCGAACCGGAATTTTATCATTCCACGCTTCTTATTCTAAGCTTGGGAGCGGAGAGCTGGGAGCGGAGAGCGGAGAGCGGGCATCTCGGATGTAGCTACTGGCATTCAATATTTCAATTCCTATCAGCTCACCCTTTTCGTTCAGTTCGGCAGTTATATTAGGTGTTAACTCTACGCTTGAGGTTTCTCTTTCGTCTGAAATACATACGTGGAGGATGTCTTCTTGCTTGAAATACGACATTTGCGGTTTATTCATGAGTAAGCGCCGCCGTCAGTTCCTCCTGTTTTTTTCCAAACGCAGGCGAAACACTTATTTCATCGATCATGGACAATTTTGCTGCATCGAGAATTTCTATTTCGAGTGGAAGCCCCTTGTTGTCGAGATGGAGGATGACACCTTCCTTCAAATCGATAGAATCGGCCGGCTTTCCCTCTCGTAAACCGATCAAGAGAATGTCAGATTCCTTTGAATATGTTATCCGCATGCTTTATACCTCCTTCAAAGTAACGGTCCGTTCTTGGATAATAAACGGTTATTACGACAGGCAAATCTCCATCGTATTCATATACAGCCCTGATCAAATGATTCCCATATCGCTTGTGGGCGATGAATCGGCCCCGATGTCCCACGATGACTTCTTCTGAGAACAACAAGGTTTCTGTAACTGACTCAGACGATATTACCCATTTTTTGATTCTTTCAAGTGCGTGCTGAGTGTACAAAATTACTGCCACGTATCCATTGATATCGATGTGGAAGATTTCACCCTTGGCGTGGAACTGTTTGTTTATGATCTTGAATGAATATTTCAGATCGGTCATTTTGGGTTTGTTGAGTTCATCGCTTCATTCTTGGATGTGGAGCGTTTCAGGTTCTCAATTTCTCGCCGCAATCGTTTCACTTTCAAGATATG
>JAUYIZ010000391.1 GCA_030688615.1 Desulfobacterales bacterium
TTGATGAGCAGCTTCAAATCAGGGCAGTCCCGATCGTCCTGCATGGGCCTTATCAAAAGTGGCAATTAGGGACATACACTATTTATTGTAGACCGTTGAACTATCCACAATAAACTCAAGACCATGGGTAAATGATATCTGTCCCTCGTATATTGATATTCTTATTTTCTATTACTTTACAAAGGGGGTATGTTTCTTAATGCTCAGGAACATGTTAAAAGAGTATTCCGTTACTTCGCGGTTGAAAGAGGATGTCGTTCCTAACGCCTTGATGTCGTCGATTACAACACTTACTGGTATAATCATTCCCTCAATAACCTCGACTTTTACTTCTTTTACAGCTAATCCAAGCCTAACTTGGAAGAGATGCAGTCCAGGTCGCTCTGCAATCATACGTCTTTGCCCCTGCCGAGTCAGCCGATCTGCCAACGAAGTCCCCTCATTTCTCCACAAAATGTTATCTAATTTTTCAAACTTCCCATACGTCCCATTTTGATATTTCCAAACCTCCCAGCGAAACGTATTTGCATCCTCGTAGAATTCAACATAACCCTTAGGGATATTATCTGGAAGCTGGTCATAAATATAACGATTAGCTATGCCGCTGCACCCAACAAAGAACAAAGTGATTAAGAACATCATGAATAACAATGCTACGACCGGGTTTCGTTTCATTTGCTCTCTCCTTTTCCTGCCCGCAATGAGCAGATAACGCCTCGTATGAACCTTGGTGCGGCTTCGCGCCGTAGTCTTCCATTCGATGGTTCGCTCCTATTTCAGTTCTCCACGTCCGACGAGGATGCGGCGCACGGTCTCAACGGCCTCTTGCCTATATTCGTCCGTGTCTCGCTTCGCGTAGATTGCTTTCAGGTCTTCATTGGATCTCGATGAAAACGTCTCGCTCAGTTGGGCGAGGTCCTTCTCATTGATCGGCTCTTGGCGCTTTGACTCGATTTTACCTTCACAGTATCCGCAGGTGCCATGTTTTGCTTCCTTGTCGGTGATCGGGTTGCGACATTTCGGGCACAGGCGCCACTTATGCTTGCAGTCTGGGCAGCTACTTGGACGCTCTTTCCCATCGACTATGCTTTTGTAGGCGGCAACAGCGTTCGAGGAACCACAATTCGGACAGGTTGTCCGTTCGCTAGGTATACAAGCAGCCACTACGAGCCCAAGCACTCCACCAACAAGCGCACAGCCGAACGATATACCTGCCCCCATGAGGTAAACTGCTACAATTGTAGCGCTGTCGCTGGCGGGGCCACGAGCCGGGTTCGCGACCAAGGCGATGACTATACCGATCACTAACCCTACACTACTGAAGATTTGTGGAAGTTTCGACCGGACTTTTGATGTCATATCCTCCTCCTTTCTTGCCAATACTAACGCTGCGAGTGATGCGTGGCCTATTGGACGTCGCCTCCGCTCGTCTTGTTCGGCTCCCCGTTTTGTTCAGAGCGTCGATGGGCACCCCTCTCGATCTGTGCGGCTCTGCTGTGGGGTTGATTGGCCTCGGTGTTCACTGAGGCCAATCTTTCCCTCCGTCTTCCGCCAGATCCAGAATTGTCTTCATAAACTTGTCAAAGGGGACAGAGACGATGTCCTTTTCTCCGTAGCCGCGGATCTGATAGTGCGTACAAATGCGGAGGATGGTGAGGTGAACTTCCGCTATCAGTCTACCTTTTACCGCTGGTGCTGCACTGGCCGCCTCTGCCGCCTTGTCAAATGCCCCGCGCATGAGATCCCGGCCGTACTCGCTGCGAAGTTCGGTGTACGCCTTCGACTTCAGGAATGCCTCCATCCCGGCGGCGAGCGTGCTAGAATTGATCATATGCTTACAGACATAGCTCAGTTTACACAAAATGCGGTCAGCTGTACGCTTCTCTTCGGGCCGGTCGCGCCATCGAACCGCAGGGCTCGCTACGGGTGGCGGGAGCTCTATGCTGACGAATTCGTACTTCTCCTCGAACTTTCTGTCATTGATGCGACTGTGCAAGGCGAGGGATAGCACATCCTTTTCGATCCTACCCTTGTAATCCACTTCTCCCGGAGGGCTTTTCAAGGTGAATTCTAGATCTGATCCTTTGACCTTGTAGGTGTCTTTACCCCAGAGTTCATCGGGATTATCTTTGTAAAGCCACTTTGCGATCTTATCCGGAGTGGAAGGATTAGCCACCCCCACCCCGATAACAGTACCGTCCTCGTAAAAGCGAAGGTATCGGGTGGTATCGTTCCCCTTGGCCAGGTACAGGCCGTCGTAGCGCAGGGAAGCCTTTTCCTGACCACAAGAACACAGGGACAACGCCATCACCAACGCGAAACACGATATGACTTTCATCGTTCTCCTCCATCATTCAAGAAACCAAATAATGAAACCCGTTCCTACCTTCTGTGACTTGGAACACATCAACCTTTCTTCTACCTCCTTTCCAAGTGTGTGCTTCAGCCGCGCGGTCTTCCGCGTCGGCTGGAAGCAATTGTTCGCCGCTACGTCTCAGTTGGCTTTTAGTAACTTTTCCTTGATCTCGTTTTCTGCCTTTTCAATTCTCTCTTTCCCTTCCGGTTTGAGTTTCATGTATGTGTCAAAGTCCGCCTGGGGATCTTCACCGTTGATCTTTCTCGCAATCCCTCGCATGAGGTACCCAGTGGGATTTTGGGGCTCCAACTGGATGAGGTGGGTATAATCCTCAATTGCATCCGCGGCGCGACCGGAACGGAGCTTGGCATAAGCCCTGTTCTGGTACGCCATTGCGTTGTTCCGATTCTGTTCAATTACGTCGTCCAGAATCGCAATGGCTTCAGCGTACTTCCCGGCCTGCACTTTACCAACGCTCTTTGCTACGGGGTCACTGTACCACATAAATGCGGCAAAGATTGAGAGTAGCCACAGCAAGCCCATCGGGAATCCGAATATTTTCTCTCCAGTCCGGCATTCGGTGAAGGGATGACGCTGTTTCAGACGCACAATGGCAAATAAACCGCCAAAACCGAGGGCGAAGGGGGTAAACGGGTCCGCATACCCGAGGTTGACGCCGCGCAGGGATGCAGGAGTGAAAACGACGAAGATACCCGCAGCAATGAAGAAGAGACCTGAGAAAGATTTGACGAGTTGAGAGATGCCCATTCCCTCTCGCCGTGCGATCTCGCCTTCATTCAGCAGATAGGGGAAAGCCAGGACCTCGACCATGAATGTTACCATGCCTCCAGCGAAGAAGCCGATGGCGGCACCCTTCCCACCGGCAAAACGATAGCCCAGCCACGCGCCTGCAAACATGCCGATCGTACCCAGGATAAACCCGAAAGGCTTAAACATGATAGCATCCCCCCTTTCCGCCTTACGGCGAACGCCCGCGCTTGATCCGCGGGGCCGATCCTCCGCGGCATTCCTTCCTTCGCGGACTACGAGAATCTGATGCTGCGGAGACAAACATCGAGTTCACCTCTTTGACGCCAGCTCCCGGTGAAGACGTACTCGATCCCCTCGACGACAAACGCGCACTTGACCGAAGGGCCGCTTCGTACAACGAAGTAGGCCAAGAAGAGCAGTGCGCTCGCACCGGCTGCAAGCAGGACACCCCACAGCCCAATATGTTGCCGTAGGAAGATGAACGAGCCCAGTCCAATAAGCAGACCCCAGAAGACGGATGCAAAGACAAACGGCGGAGTCAGAAATGGGCCGCGGGCAACCAGCAGCGCCTGGCTGCCTGTGGGAGTCTCAAGTTGACGCTTCTCTACAAGGGTGAAACCAGGCGGCGTGGCGTGTTGACTGGAATGCGGCCCCCAGATCAGGTTCAGGAAGAATCTTGGAGTCTGTTTAGTCACCACGATGCTATGCTCCGCCGCATTGAGCGGATTGCTCTTGCGTATGACTCTGCAACCGTCAGGGCATTCGAAGGCAAATGGCAACTCGGAGTGTGTTACAATCGTCGGCATTTGTGGGTCCTCCTGTGCTTTATGCTGATGTCATCACGGCCAACGATGAGGGTCAGGCGCGCTGTAAAGCGACACCCACCCTCTGGTTCGCACTGCTCAGTTTCCGCGCCTGCGCCACCATCTTCAACTCGTCTCTGTCGCAGTCAGATCCGTTGGCGAAGAGGAATGCTGACATCCCAGGCAACGAATTCTTTTCCTAGCAACAAGCCAGAACACATAACCGGGTATCACATTCATGACGAATCCAAGTATCAGCAATCGTCGCATCAACGAGGATTTGAAAAAACGCTCTCCTTCCTGTACTTGGCCGCAGACAGGACAACACCAGTGTCCCTTGGGAATCGGTTGAGGTGAGGGATGCAATTCAGAATAGTGGAATGGACGCCCGCATCGACCGCACGCAAAGCGTCCGGAACCACGTTTCCAGAAGAAGTAGCCGGGGAATCCTAGCGGATAGCAGCACAGGACAAGGTACATGATATTCTTCCAATGGTTGAAAAACCGAACAGGTGTAGCTTGCAGACCGCACTTTGGGCAGATTGGTAGCGATTCTGCCGGTGGCGACCAGGGAGTAGTCTCCACCGGAGTGGTGGATAAGCCTTTGATTTTCCTCTCTAGAATATAGGCCCGGTCAGCCGCTCTTGTATCCAGTGATGCGATGGCGGCGCTCCAGACGGGTGTGATTTTCATGTAGTAGAGAAACGACTTAACACCCCACATGATCTGCATCGCCCCAATCGCCATCAATAAGTTGACCCCCACATTGAACACCAAGTTGAAGATGCCGAGCAGACAAAGCATGAGACCGTCCAGCACGAGTTGCTTTGGTCGACGTCGAATGAGCAGGACAACTCCCTCAGCAAGAAGCAACGAAGCAAGCACAAGAGTAGCAATCTCTGCCGGGGTCTGCGGATCGGTGCGGCCTTGGCTCTCGATGGACTTCTGCAGAAGTCCACCATTGATCGATCCCCACACGATGGAAGCAATACCGGCGATCTTGAGGTGTTTGGACATCCCCATCAGTTGGGAGCGATACTGCTCTCTTGTCAGACTTCTGGCCTCCAGGCAGACGAACTCAGGTTCCATTGCCTCTGGCTTTTTCCGGTATTCCGCTTCCGTTGGAAACTGATAGACACCATTTGCATCGAGACTCTCGGCCATATGCCTGGCAGCCTCTACTGCTTTGGCGTAACGCTTACCTGGCCTTCTTGCGGGAGGAACCTCGACCGCACGTTTTCCCAAACTCGTGTGGGGCTCTGGACATGGGCCCGTGAATATAAGAGGGAGACTGGGTTCTTTGTTCGTCATCTGAGACGTCCCTTCGTTTTGGCATGCGAACAATGTTTATACGGATCGGCATAAGACCCTCTGCGACCTCCTAATCTGCAATAAAAAACCCCGCTCTTTTTTAGAAACGGGGTATTTTTCCGCCAGTCCATATTCCCCTCCAGCATGGTAATACGGGATGGAACTTTTTCAATTGCCTTTCACAGGTGACGCTTTACTATCACAATTATCATTCGAAATCTACAATATCGATGATATTTTTAAGTTTAACACTTTCAGGAAGCCCCCGCACTTCAAAGCACTCGCCTGCTCCATAGAAATATTTGTCTCCGGTGAAAATAAAATCCAGTGTGCTCATCCTTTATCATGCTCACAGAGAAATCAACATCATTTTTTGCTGATTGACATCAAATATTTTCTTCAAGGGCGACAATTTAATGACAAATAAGGAGCCTATGCTTCGCTTGATCCCGTATTTGCGGTAAATCGCATTCAAAGCGCATCAATATATCCGCCGCCGTTCCCATATCGCCGTAATAGGATCAAGGCACCGACAAAAACACGCCGGGCACTACAGGTGTTGCCAGTAGATTACCAGGTGTGGCTACGAGGCGTCTCAATCGTCGCAACTATCAAGTATTAAGGCACCGCTATTCGCATGCTAAAAAAATGGTCACCTCTCTCTCTCTGTCTTCCAATTATCCCGGTCACGCCCTTTGTCGTGCCAAGCATCCTTGACTATACAGTAAGTGACCGGAACTTAGTGAGGTGTAACATCTCAATAAGTTCTGGTAGTAAACGAAATACGGCGGTCACTTCAAAGCGGTCTTCAAAGTGATTTTAGTACTTATTTGAGAGGATGGAAAGTAGGAAATATTATCCTGGGTTCCATGCACGCTGTCGGATTAAATATGAAAGATCTGGGATAAGACCGATTTTCTCGATCCGGTCTTTGAGGTATTGCCAAAACGGTATGCCCAATTTGCGGCAGGTCTTTTTCAAACTTGTAAATGTATCTCGGCACCGACGCCCCGATTCACTACGGGTACTGCCACTTATTTTGCGTTTTTTAACATACTCCCGTATAGCGTTTTCAGCGCCATTGTTGTGCAAAGGGATGTCCGGACGTTCCAAAACCAGCAGCAGCTCGGATTTGTTGTTATAAATTCGCTTGAGGGCGGCATTTAATGAGGCACTGGAAGTTGTTTGCGTAAATATTTCGTCAAACATGGCACTCAAACGCTTTTTACCTTTTGGCTTGGGGTTTTCTTTGTATGCTTTTAACCCCTCATATAGCTGCCAGATTTGATCTTTTACTTTATCCAGGTCTGTTCTGGCCTGTTCGGTAAACGGAATAATTTTATCGATCGAACGGTTGGCATGTATCCAACACAGCGCATGTAAAAGCACGTTAAACTGACCGGCATCGTCGCTTAAGATAACCAAGTGCTTTGAGATGCCATGTTCGATGATAGTGCCTATCAATACCCCCTCGGTGGCGATTTGCACGTGTCGATCTGTTACAATGCCGTTTTCGGCTAAAAAATCGTTCCATTGGGATTCATTGGCAAATATCATCCCCTGGTTTGCGATGATGGCTTGAAGGGCCATCTGGGGCAGTTTGTTGGACAGCATATAGCAAATGGCATCCATATTGATTACAAAATCCGAATGTCCGGCACGCATCAGTTTTAAAAAGTTGATGCGACTTTTGCTTGCGGTGCTTTCAAACCAGGAAAAAAATTCATTGCCGATATGGGTGCAATAGCCATTTTTACCTTTATGCCGGGCCCCGGTATCATCAACATTGATATAGCCCGACACTTCAAGGCCGGCCGATAACATAGAATCTTTTTCGCTGTGAAAAGCATCCTTGTCTTCGGTGATAAAATTGTTCAGTTGGCCGGCGGAAATATCAATGCCCATTTCCCATAATTGCTCAAGTAATAATGGCTGTGTTACATGGCAATGGAAGTGCTGGTATAAGATAAATCTTATCAGCTCGGGGCCGTAATGCTTTCCGTTAAGGTACTGTGGTAATCTGCCACTTACATAGCCTCTGTCGGGCGTCTCATAAACCTTGAGTCGGTAACGGGTATTGTATGGCGCAATTTTGATGTCTTGAACAAAAAAATCTTTGTAATATCTGAATTCAGATCCATCCGGGATATGTTCAGGCTCAATAGGCTTTATTTCGTGAATCTTCAATTCGGTTGTCTTGGGCCTTTTCTGGGAGCCGGGGCGCTTGCCATTTCGAGATTTTGATTGGTGCTTTTTCTTTTGTTCTAAACGACTGGGTCGGATCTTCGGCCTGGGAGGCTGATTTTTAAGCCGTGCAATTTCATCTTTCAGTTGTTGGATCTGTTCGACCAGCTGTTGAATAATGGCCGCCTGGTGTTCGATAAAAGCTGATAATTGGAGGACTAAAGATGACTTCTCGTTTGCAGGAATTGACGGTGGCGTTATGTTGACTCTCATACATTCTGCACATATCAGAATATAAACCTTTTGTCCAGCAAATTTTTATCGACTACCTGAACTTATTGAGAAGTTACAGTGAGGTCTGTCAAGCCCCTAAAAATAATGAAAACAATTGTAAAGATAATTCTTTTAATTATTTTTACTCCCGCGAAAAGACGTGAGCAAGGGGGCGCTCTGCTCTTGACAGACCCGCAAGTACCATAGTCCTCCTGTCTGGAAAACAGAGAAAGAGAGAGGGGCGTTATTTATTATAGATAAAAAGGAGGTTGTTATGAAGGTAGTTAATTTGAAGAAGGAAAAGTATGAAGCTTATGTGGGAAGAGGGAGTATGTGGGGTAATAGTTTTAAGATCGGTGTTGATGGAAATAGGGAGGATGTTATTGAAAAGTATAAGAAAGAACTTTGGATGAAAATGCAAGATCCGGAGTTTTGTAAGATTATGTTGAGAGAATTGGATGGTAAGGTTCTCGGTTGTTATTGCAAACCGCTTCCTTGCCATGGCGATGTTTTGATTAGCGCTATTGAGTGGCTTAAGAAAAAATCATTTTGAAGAATTGGATCAGCTTTGGGACGACCGGTATGCACCTCACTTTGGATTTTGGCGCCCCTATGTCATGGATGTCATTCACCGCTATTTGGATTGCGGGGATCTGCATTGTGGATTTGCCAGAGTTAAAT
>JAUYIZ010000393.1 GCA_030688615.1 Desulfobacterales bacterium
AGCCTCGTCTGAGAAACCGCGTTTCTTATGGCGATGAATCCAGCTCCGCTGGCGGCGGTGCTGAAACCTGACACCTGAAACCTCTTTCACCAACGACTGCGATTTACACCCGGCCGGTCAGGCGGCCGACGTCCTGAGAAATCTCCAATCGGCAGAAACCCAGATCCTGTCGAATGATGACAGGTGGTACTCGGTAAAGATCATCCCCTACCGGACCGGCGAAAATGTCATCGCCGGTGTCGTGATGACCTTCGTTGATGTGAACGAGGTCAAGCAGGCCGGCAAACTCAGGAGACTGGCCACGGTTTTGGAAGATGCCAACGATGCCGTTATGGTGCTGGATTTAAGGGGCAATTTTCTTGCCTGGAACCAGGGCGCAGAGCACCTGTACGGCTGGAGCGAATCCGAGGCGCTCAAGATGAGTATCCGCGACCTGGTGCCGGAGGAAACGCAGAACGATGAACTGGGCCGCGTCCTGGGTGAGCTTGAAAAGGCGCGGGACAGGTATTCCCACCTGTATGACTTTGCCCCGGTGGGCTATTTTACGGTCGATGAAAAGGGGATCATCCAGGAGGTCAATCTGGCCGGGGCCGCCATGATCGGGGCAGGGCGGAGCGGTTTGACCGGAAAGCCTTTCTCCCGCATTGTTTTCAGAGACGACCAGGACATTTTCTATATATTCAGCCGGAAACTTCTGGAAACGGAGGCGCCCGGGTTCTGCGAGCTGCGGCTTGTAAAACCAGACGGCCATGAGTTCGATGCCCGTTTGGAAGGCATGGTGGTCAAATACAGGGACGAAGAGTTCAGGCAGATCCGGGCGGTGGTCAGCGACATCACCGGACGTAAGAAAATGGAGGAAGAGCTTTTAAAGGCCAAAAAACTCGAATCCGTCGGGCTCCTGGCCGGGGGCCTGGCCCATGATTTCAACAATATTCTGACCGTGATTAGGGGAAACCTATCCTTGGCCAGGATGGATTTAGCCCAGGGCGATGACCCGTCCGCGCTGTTGTCGGAAGCTGAAATGGCTTCCATGAGGGCCCAGGATCTGACCCGGTCCTGTCTGATTACAGCAAATACGGTTTTAGCGGCGTTGTGCCAAAACCATTTGGAATGAAAGCGCTGGGCATGGCGCTGCATGAAGTGCTCAAGGGTTGAACCGCAGCAGCGAGGCCATTTTCCGCAGCTTGCTGCAGGAGGCTGCAATTTTCCCGGGAAAAGGCATGAAAAAAGGATTGAACCAAGGGTTCAATCCTTTTGTTATAAGTTAACAGCAAAAATCGCTGCACGGTTCAACTAGCAGCAGCACGGATCGACATAACACCCACACGGATCAACATAACATCCACAGGGATCTACGAAATAACAACAACTCTGTTCCGTGCCGGACTTTTCCACTTTATGCTCTTTTTTTTCTTGTTTTTTTATATTTTTTTTGCTCGTCATGGAAATCACCTCCATTGTCTCGAAAACTTAAAACCACTTGAGTCGCTCTGCAACCCGCATCCTCATGCGGCTGGTTTCGACCATCCGATGATAAAATCATCTTCGCATATAAATGGCCAAAACGCTTACATATCCTTTAATTTGAATATAATACCGATATTGCAGTTGTCAAAAAAATTCTGAACCGCATCACAGATCGCGGCGGCGTTCTGGGGGCCATGGAAACAGGTTATCAGCGCAGTAAAATTCAGGAAGAATCGATGGACTACGAAACGCGCAAGCAGCAGGGAAAAATCCCCGTTGTCGGGGTGAACACTTTCCGGGATTCCGAGGCCGGCGGCGAGCCGAACGAATCCGTCCATCTGGCCCGGGCGACCGAGGCGGAAAAGCAATCCCAGCTGAAGCGCCTGGCCCGGTTTAAAAAGAAAAATGAAAAAGCGGCGCCGGCGGCCATCAAGCGTCTACAGGAGGCCGCGCTGTCCGGGGAAAACATTTTTGCGCAACTTCTGGACACGGTGCGGGTATGCTCCCTGGGTCAGATTACCCAGGCCTTGTTTGAGGTCGGCGGAAGGTACCGGCGCAACATGTAAGTCAGCATTCCGGGAATGTTATGGTTAATTTCTTTCCGCCGGCTTTGGTTTTCATTTCGATGCCAAGGTCGATGCTGCTGTCCCGCAAACCTAATGCCAGCAGGATTTTTCCAGCGCTCTCTTCCATATGAGTAATATTTTTCACGGCTTCGATGATCTTTTCGGCGATTTCAAGACCGGGAGACGGAAGGTCTGTTTTCCGGTATTTGGCAGTTACCTTTACCTTGCCTTGATCCGTTGTTACGATGGAAATTTTTTCAGCATTGTTATTGACGCCGTGAAGCGCCGCTAATGCAAGCCATTTCAACGCCGCCTCCTGCTTATCCGCATCATCCTTGACAACCGACATTTCCCGCAGCGGGTCGGTGGCGGCGAAACAATCACACAATTCCTGTACTTTCGAATGCAAGCTGCCCTTGTCTTTCATAACCTTACTCCCTCCTTTTACGATGTTCTGCTGTTAACCGCATTTTACCATATGACGACTATAATGCTGATAATGATCAACGCAAGCGCTCAGCCCAAAATAAATGACGGCAAAATGTCACAGGCTTGTCAACCTCTGAAAATCTTCCCCAATTGAACCGCAACAGCGAGCGCATTCCCTGCAGCTTGCTGCAGGGTCTTCAAATCTTTTCCGCCGGTCATCTTTTCAATCCTAAATAAGGTTTTGACTTTCCCGTCATGTGCCGCGCACCA
>JAUYIZ010000407.1 GCA_030688615.1 Desulfobacterales bacterium
TACCGCCGAACATGAGATGATAGAACACCCCGGACAGGTGCATCAGGTCTTGCGGGCCGATGGAATCCCATTCCATCCCCCTGTCAAACTGGGTCAACAGCATGAAATCCGCAAAAAAGAAGATGGCCAGCAGGACTAAAATCCACACCAGGCGGTTTGAGGCGCAGAGCAGGTAGGCGGTTATCATGAAATAAATCGCATAAAAGTGCAGGATGTCCCAGGGCCATATGAGGCTGTTCAATATGCCGATAATGAAGAGAAACAGGGCCCGCTTCATCAGGTGGTGACGGCTCTCAAGGATGCGTTTGGGATCGCCGCTGCCGCAGGAATCTACGGTCAACAGGTGCAAACCGACCCCGGCGAGCATGACAAAACCCACGGCGGCCCGGCCCATGATGATTTCCACAAAAAAATTCAGCCAGCCGGGAGAATTGGCCTCCTCCCCGGCCAGTTCCCAGAAACTGATAATCACCATGCCGATTAAAGCAAAGGTGCGGGCAATGTCGTATCCGAAAATCCGGTCGAGGGATTTTGTCGCTAAAGGTATCCTTTCGTTCATGAGGTCGGTTCCGGTTGAAAAATTGTTGACAGTAATTGCAAATATGTCAAAAAGGGGACGCTGTGTCAAGCCCGGAAAGACAAAAACCGCCAGGTTATTGGGAAACCAGGTTTCAGACGGTTTTGTGGAATAACTGTTGCTAAATAGAACCGGTTTGACTATACCCCTTCTGAAGATTTTCGCTGGTGACTTACCTGGCCGAGAGGAAATGATAAAATGATCAAATTAATGAAAACTAAAGAAAACAGGATTGTTCCGATTGCGGAAATCGAAAAAGGGTGTTGGGTAAACGTGTCGAACCCGGACCCGGATGAGCTGAAGACACTTTCCATGAATCTGAATATCCCCTTGGATTTTTTTACGGACTCTCTGGATATTGATGAACGGTCGAGAATTGAAACGGAAAATCATACCATCTTTTTTTTGTTGAGAGTCCCTTCTTTCAACAAGGGCAACGTGGATGTCCCCTATACGACCTTGCCTGTCGGAATCATTCTCAGCAATGATATCATCGTTACGGTTTGCACATCGGATATCGGTGAAATCCTGGATTTGTTTAACAGCCGGATAAAAAATATTTCGACTGAAAACAGAAACCGTTTCATCCTGCACCTGTTTCTCAGGACAGCGTTTCTGTACCTGAAATATTTAAAGGACATCAATAAGAAAAGTGCCGAAGTTGAAACGGAACTGCAGAAGTCCATGAAAAATGAGGCGCTGATAAAATTGCTGAATATAGAAAAAAGCCTGGTTTTCTTTACGACCTCATTGCGGGCCAACGATCTAATGATGGAACGGCTGCAGAAAATCAAGGGATTTAATTTGAACGAGGATGATCAGGATCTGCTGGAAGATGTTATCGTAGACAATAAGCAGGCGATTGAAATGGCAAATATCTACAGCAACATCCTTAGCGGGATGATGGACGCCTTTGCATCCGTTATCTCGAACAATCTGAATATCGTAATGAAATTTCTAACCTCGGTCACCATCATCCTCATGCTGCCTACGCTGGTAGCGAGCATATATGGCATGAATGTTAATTTGCCGTTTCAGCATTCTCCCCATGCTTTTTTCATAACCATCGGGATTTCATTATTACTGTCGATTGCCGGGGTTTTAATATTTCTGAAAAACAGATGGTTTTGACCGGGGGGTCTTAAGGATAACCTTTCAGCCTGTGCCTTTCCGGGCATAACGACTGGCTTTCGGGGGTTTTACAGCGCTCACCATTATCCCTGCCAGGCACAAGAGGCCGATAATGGTCAAAAAGGCCAGGTGGTATGAGCCAAAGATATCAAAGACCGCATTGATCCCGATCGGGCCGAGCGCCCCGAATCCGAAGGTGATCGAATAGCCTAACGATCGGACCAGCCCGAGGTTGACACGGCCGAAACAATTCACCCAGATAATCTCCTGGACCAGATAGGTGCCCGATGCCCCGCAGGCGTACAATAGCACCCCCAGCCATAAAAAGATGGGATTGCGGCCCAAAAGAAAAAAGAAAACCGCGGCCGACTGCATCATAAAGGGTAGCAGCCGGATGCTTTTGTTATGGGCGCGCTCGGCGATGAACCCCATGATGATCGTGGAGGTTGCCATGGTGATGGAGCGAAAGGTGGTCACGGCCGCCAGCAATATGTCACTGTGACCCAGGTCCTGGATGTAGGGGGCCAGACTCATATTGATCCCCTGAAAGGCGATACTGTTGATGGCAAAGCAAGCCGAAATCAACCAGAATGTCCGCGTCATCAACACTTCCCGCCGGTTCCAGAGCGGTTCAAGGTCCGGCGGCTTTTCATCGGTCGGGCCCTTTTCCGTCGGGTCCGCACCGTCTGCGCCGCTGGGATCAATGCCGTCCGGGTGCAGCCCTAAATCTTCGGGCCGGCGGCGCATCAGGATGGCGGAAGGAATCGGCACCAGCAGGCAGGTGGCGACCCCGAAGACCAGAAACATTGACCGCCAGCCATAGGCGGCGATGACAAATACGCTCAAAGGTATGGTGACAATATTGCTGATATTGCCTGAAATGTGGCTGACGGCAAGGGCCCGGCCCCGTTTTAGAGTGAACCATTTCATAATCGTCACATCCATGACCAGGTACCCCATCAAGGAAAAGCCGACGGCCACGAGCAAACCTCGATAAAGGTAAAATTCCCAGAGCGAGTCGATCTGCGTTACACTGAGCATGCCCGCGCTGACGATAATCCCTCCGATGGGCATCATCAACCGGGGGCCGTAGCGGTCGAGCCAGGAGCCGACCACGGGGGTGATGATCGCCTCGATCAACCGACCGGTGGTGTGGATTCCGGCAATGACGCTGCGGCTCCAGCCGAATTCACTCTGGATCGGCCGGATGAACAGGCCCAGAACAGAGGTGAAATGTTCAGCGTAGGACAGGCCGGCCAGAAAACTGGCGGCCACGATATTCCAACCGTAAAAATAGCGAGGGTTTTTTGCCGTGATGATCTCCTTTATGCGGATTTGGAAATGGATGCCTGAACCGGGAAAAAAATTCCCGCTGCACGGGGCGGGCGGGGGTATTTTTTTCAGCCGCAAGTATGTCAAAAGACAGGGGGGGTGTCAAGCAGGGAAATGAGACGTTGCAAAACACCTCCTTTGGGTCAGGTCAGGGATAGATGGCGCTGCCATGGCGTTTTGTGTCTAAAATTACAAATTCCAAGCACCAGATTACAAATACATCTCCAATTCCAATATTCAATGACCCAAGCCTTCCAGGACGAGACATCGTTTGGATTTTCGATTTGGGTCATTGGAAATTTTTTGATAGTTGTAAAAGGTTTGCAATCTTGCAGAAAAAGGTTTATTCAGCAGGCTTATTTGACAGATAGAAACACAGGGGGAACGCGAACGTGATCACTCGAAATATTATTGTCGTTTTTTTGCTTAGCTTTCTGGCGAACCTGGGCTACGGGGTCATGATACCCAGCCTGGCGCTCTATGCATCCTCACTGGGCGCCAGCCGCTCGTTTATCGGCATCATTGTTTCAACTTTTGCCGCCGCCCAGCTCGTGACCCAGATTCCCGTCGGCAGGCTGGCAGACCGGGTGGGGCGGAAATACCTCATTGTGGCAGGGTTTGCCGGGGTAGCAATAGCTTCGGCGCTCTATAATTTCGCGGGCCACTTCAGCCAGTTTCTTGTTCTGCAGGGCCTTGCAGGCCTGTCCATGGGTTTTGTCTGGCCGCCCTTGATGGCGCTGTTGACCGATGAGGTTGCCCCCTCTGAGAGAGGAAAACTCATGGGGATCTACAACACCATCTTTTTTATCGGGATCGGCACCGGGCCCATGTTCGGCGGCATGATCGCCACTGCCTACGGATATCGGCCTGTTTTTAATGTGTGGGCGGCCCTGGAGTTGATCGCCGCGCTTATCGCCTGGGCTGCGCTCAAAGACCGCGTCCGGCAGCCGGTGGCGCGGACCGCAGGGTCTGTCCGGGTCCGGAACCGTGGCGTGAGTCTGTTGAAGCCGGGTTTTTGGCTGACTTTTGTGGCAGGGTGTGCCATCCGGACACGCGGGGGGTTTTGTACAAGTTTCAACAATTCCCTTTTACCGCTTTATGCCGTGATGCTTTTTGATGCTTCTCCCAGGATGATCGGCAATTTGATGCTGACCCATGGCCTGGGGCTGGCCTTTTTCAATCTTCCGGGCGGATTGTTAAGCGATCGTTTCGGCCGCCGTTTACCTTCCCTGCTCGGTTCTCTGATAGCCACGGTGGGTGTTTTCGGGTACTCGCTGGCCGGCAGTTTTTGGCCCCTTTTACTCGCGGTGGGGTTGGCAGGAGCGGGTGCGGCGCTGGCATCTCCTGCGGTTGCCGCTCTGACCGCCGATGTGTGCACGCCGGAACGCAGGGGTGAGGCCTTTGGTTATTTTCTCACATCGCATCATATCGGAATGGTTTTCGGGGCGCTGATCTTCGGCTTTGTTTCGGACTGGGTAGGGCTTCCCGGCGCGGTGTTGGCATGGGGCATCACGAGTTTTCTGGTTTCCACGACCAGCTGGTTCATCCGGGAGGATTCGGCCCTGCAGACCGCGCAGCCGGTTTTTTCCGGCAGTTCCGGCAACCGGTGAGTGGCGGTGTTGACCGGAACGCGGCTCCAGGGAGAAATCAACCGAAAAACAGCTGCGCTAAAAGGCCTGCCGCGATGGGCACCCAGAACACAAGCAGCAGGCGGATGAGCGTAAAATGCAATCCGACAAAGGGTATTTCGAACACCAGAAACCCGACGCTGAGGACAGCCCACGAAGTTACAAACGTAACGGCGGGCCCGAGTCCGGCCCCGGCTCGAAAAACGGCGCCGATGATGGGAAAGGTCACATAGGGCCCGCCGGGCAGCAATATACCCGCCACCATGCTCGTAACATATCCCTTTACTCCCGCGTTTTCACCCATCCAGTTTTGAATAAATTCCGGGGGGACCACCACCTCCAGGAATCCGGCAGACAGTAAGCCCAGGATTAAAAGGGGAAGAGTCGTGGTCAGCATCCGAAGGCCGCCGGCCAGGGACGCATTTGTTTTTTCCCGGCCCCGCAGACGCCGGGAAATAAAGAAAAGTACGCCACAAAGGGCAGCCAGGAAACTAATGGGGAAAATCATGGCTGCCTGTCTTTCCTGGCCGGGGTTTTCCGATCCAGCAGCTGGACACGGATACCGTCGGCTACCCGGGGAAACAGAAGGTTGGCAAAAAAACCCACCAGAAGGGGAACCGGCATGGTGACGACGAACCTGGAAATAAAAAGCGGCCAGCCGATGAGAGCCAGTTCCATGGGAATACGTACCAGGGTCCATAGAGACTTGGCGAGTACAAAAGCCAGCAGGGCGCCGATTTCAGCGCCTCCGGTCAGGAATGTCACGACCAGCGGGTAAATGACATAAGGCCCGCCCGGCATCAGGGCCCCGGCGATGCCGCCCAGTAAAACCCCTTTAAAGCCGGCTTCCTTGCCCAGCAGCTTGCGGATGGTTTCTTCCCGTATCAGGCCCTGGAGCAAACCGGTGACACAAAAGGCAAACAGCAACAACAGCGACACGCGGGAAAAGATCAGGCCGCTCTGTTTAAATCCATCCCATATCAGATGGGAACCGCCCCGGTATCCTGCCAGCAAGATCAGGATTGCCACCAGCAACCCCATTAAATAGTATGCCTGTTTCAATCTAATTATTCCGTATTTGCAGAATATTTCCCTTTTCGCAGTTTCAAGTATGTCCTGAAGAACCTTACAGTGTCAAGGCAAAAGAGGCGATGTGATCCTGCGGGTCAACCGGCTCCGGAGTGCGAAGGAGCGCCCCGATGGGTCATTGGACTGAAACCGGCTTCCAGGTTCCCTTGTCCAGCCACATCCTGGAAAAGGGGGCGCCCACAGGTAGAACCGCCTTCTTCAATCCTTCGGGGCTGATGTTGACCGCCTCATTGCGCATGGGGTCCCAGGATTGCAGCACGACGGCCCCCCTGGAGAGAGGGACCAGCCTGGGAAACCGCGTTTCCCCCCAGGGGCGGGTTGCCAGGGCTGTCTGCAGGTCTTTGAGGCCGCGAAAGTTCAAGAGCTCATGAAGTGTAACCAGCGTCGGGGGACTCAAGGGGAGGGTCCCCCGGAGGTTGGCGGTCAAGGCCTCTTTAACGCCGGTCCACATGCCCAGGGTGGTTTCCCGGTTGTCGGGCATGCAGGACTGTCCTGCGGGCACGACGGCCACAAAAAAGCGCGTGTCGAAATGTTTGTGCATCAGCTCGGGCGTGATCCAGCGGGCCCATCGTGAAAGCCGGGAAAAGCTCAATACCCATTGTTGCGACACCACCCATTGCCAAAACCAGCCTTTAGACAGGCCCGTGCGTAGGCGCAGGCGGCAAAGCTCTTCCAGGTGCGCTTGACTCTGATCTTTGGCGTATCCCAGAAAGATCCCGGCTTCCTCAAAGGTCTCCCGGATCGCAGACACGCAATAGGCGAGCGCGTCGTCCATATCCAGGTCCGGGCCAAATTTTTTTAACAGCTCCCGGCCTGTCAGGTCCGCATTGGACTCCCATGGACCGCCGACATGATCTTCAGCATCCACCGCCCCGCCGGGAAAGACATACCATCCCGGAAAAAAACTGCTTGCGGAACTGCGTTTAAGAAGATAGACCTGCAGTGCCTTGCTTTTTTCCCGCACCAGGATAACCGTCGATGCCGGTTTCCACTCCATTGTCCGGGGTCGTGTTTCCATGACGAATCAATCTCCTAGAGGTCTCGCTGCGTCGTATGCGCTCGCTGTTAGGGACCCGGCATGAATAAAATACACAGAGATGACAAGTAAGGTCGTGTAGTTTGTTCATGCCGTGTCCCTTATAGTGCAGCCTATCACAAGTGCCACCGGATCTCAAGGCCTTGAGTGCGATTAGAAAAGCCAGGGCGGATGTATTGACATTTGCCGGGATGGCGTTGTATATAACACCCATGCCCGGAACGGGCACAACGAAGCATGAGAATACAGGAGTCAGGAGTCAGAATAACCGTGGTATTGTTTTTCTTCTGTATTCTCTTATGAAACTTCACCTAAGTTTCATTAACTTTCAAACTGGCCATCTCTTCAGGCCAGCGGCGGCGCTGTATTCTGACTCCTGTATTCTCAAATAAAAATGCCGCAGTCTGGAATAGTCAAAAAGGATGCTCGGCAATCTCTCAAAGGAGTTCTCACATGCTCTCACTCACGGTTGGTTTCTCAAACAATCCGAGGGTCGAACCGCTCATAGACGGTACGGTAAGACTAAAGTCCCTTGACCTCCGGTTTGTTCTCTGCAATCCCGGGGACCTTTTCTACCGGAATCTAAAATACGATGAATTCGATGTTTCCGAGATGTCCATCTCCGAATTTATAATGACCCGCGATCGGAATGATCCGTCAAGATGGCAATGGATCGGATTGCCGGTTTTTTTATCCAAAGCCTTTCATTGGCTTCAACTCTATGTGAATACCCGGGCAAATATAAAGGACCTGTCAGACCTGAAGGGCAAACGGGTGGGGATCCCCGATTATCCCATGACCGCGGCGCTCTGGATGAGGGAGTTTTTAAAGGAGTTATGCGGCATCAGGCCCCGGGAGATCACCTGGTATAACGGCCGCCTGCGGGAGAAAAGTCACGCCGGCGTTATGGAGTTGGACCGCATCCGTCCGGCAGGGGTGGAAATCAAGTGGCTTTCCGAGGAACAAACCCTGGGCGGCATGCTCGATAAAGGAGAACTCGATGCCGCCTTCGGCCTGGTGCCGGGTTTTCATAATAGCCTGACCGGGATGCCATCCATCGACCGGTACGGGAACACCCGGATCGAAGGAAATCCAGGAATCCGAAAACTTTTTGACGATGCCGGCCGGCAGGTCATCCTGGACTACTACGAAAAAAAAGGCATCCTGCCTTCCAATCATATGGTGGTCGTAAAAAAGAAAATCCTGGAGAAATACCCCTGGGTGGCCCTGGAGCTGTTCAGCGCATTTCTGAAAAGCAAGGAAACTGCCTATCAACGGGCCAGGGAAATGAACCGGGCCTATCTGCTCTTTGAGGGGCAGGATTTTAAAAACCAGGCCGAACGCTTCGGTGAGGATCCCTATCCAATCGGGTTGAAGGCCAATCGGAAAATGCTTGAAACTTTAACGCAAAGCTCCTTGGAACAGGGGTTGAGCGGACGGAAGATCCCCGTGGACGAACTTTTTTTCCCCAGCACGCTGGAGACTTGATCCGAGGTCAAATTTGCAAGTTGACAACAGGGCCCGTATTGGATATTTACCGGAACTCGATGCTCGGAAAAGAAAATTGGCGGTACAGGGTTACGCTTTATAAATCAAAAACGTAAGAAAAATTTACGTTTTTTGTGATGATTTCCTGGTGCCTGAATTACCTTAAATCTTAAAACTTAAATCTTAAAACTCGAACTTTAGTTCGTTAAAATAAAGGAAACCGTTCCCGGTTTACAGTTGCCGGTTCACGGTTAAAAAAACAGAAAATATTTTAAACGGTTACCAATAAAGATATTTCCTGATTCAGGAGGAACCAGCCTATGAACTTAATTGATGTGACCCACGACAACTGCGTCGGTTGCAGGTTGTGTGAGATGTTCTGTTCTCTGGTCCACGAAGGCGAGTGCAGCACTGCCAAGTCAAGGATAAAAATCCACAGGGATGAGGAATTCGGCAATAACCTGGTTTCTGTCTGTTTGCACTGCACAGAAGCTTATTGCCTGGAAAGCTGTGCCTACGGGGCGCTCAGCCGGGACGAGAAAACCGGGGCCGTGGTCGTTGACGAACAGTCCTGTACCGCCTGTGAAGCCTGCATACTGGCTTGCCCGGTCGGCGGCATGTCTTTGAACACGGACAAGAACGTCGCCATCAAGTGTGATCTGTGCGGCGGGGATCCCGAGTGCGCCAAGGTGTGCTTCCGGCGCGCGCTTTGTTTGACAGAGACAGATCCTGCCTCGCCGGAAAGAAGAGCATTGATGGCGGAATCGTCCGATCTGCTGGCGCAGGAACAGGCATAAATTCAATGGCAAAATTAAGGAGGTCAGCAATATGTATGGTTGGGCGGGACAACGTATAAAGGTTTATTTGACTGAAGGCAAAATCGTCAAGGAACCGCTGTCTGAAGAGATGCGGCTGAATTACCTGGGCGGTCGGGGGTTCAATTCCAAGACCCTTTTTGACGACGTTGCGCCGGGTATCGATCCGCTGGGTCCGGACAATGTCGTCATGGTGGGGGTCGGCCCCCTGAATGGCACGGCGGTGCCGGCTTCGGCCAGATGGACCGTTACCTCCAAGTCCACGGTTGCCGTTCCGGGCGGCCTGGGCGATGGCAACGGCGGCGGGGATTTTGCCACCGAGCTCAAGTTCGCCGGTTACGACCAGATCGTTTTTTACGGCCGGTCGCCGAAACCGGTTTACCTTTGGGTTCACGACGAGCACGTCGAACTGAGAGACGCTTCGGGCATTTGGGGAAAAACTACCCTGGAAACCAATTATAAGCTGTGGGAGGAACTGGGGGACAGGGATTTACGGGTGCTCTGCTTCGGTCCGGCCGGCGAAAACCTGGTGCGTTTTGCCAAGGTGTTTACCAACATTACCCGGACCGGCGGCAAGGGGGGCGTCGGGGCCGTTATGGGATCCAAGAACGTCAAGGCGGTGGCCGTCCGGGGAACCGGTTCGGTCAAGATCGCCAGGCCCGCCGAGTTCCTGCAGGCAGTAAAAAGGGCCCACGAAAAGTTGATGGCGGTGCCGGGTGTGCGCTCCTTCGGCGAGACCGGGACCATGTTCCTGATCCGCAGGTTTACCAAGGACCGGGGCCTGACGACCCGAAACTCCCAGACAGGCTACTTTGAAGGCTGGGAAAAGGTGACTTCCGAAGCCTTTGAATCCCAGTATGCCGTAAAGCACCGGGGTTGCGCGGCGTGCGGAGTTTCCTGCAGCCACTATTACAAGGTCAAGGACGGGCCGTATGCCACGCATGGTGAGAGCAACGAGTTCGGCACCACCTACCCGCTGGGCCCGAAATGCGGCATTGACAACCTGGCGGCCATACTAAAGATGACCACCATCTGCGACCACCTCGGCCTGGATACGCACTCCGCCGGCGGGACCATTTCCTTTGCCATGGAATGCTGGCAAAGGGGGCTGCTCACCGCCAAGGACACCGACAACATCGACCTGACCTGGGGCAACGCCGACGGCGTGATTGAATTGCTGCCCAAGATTGCCTACCGTCAGGGCTTTGGGAATCTGCTGGCCGAAGGCTCCTATCGGGCCTCAAAGCATATAAAGGGCTCGGAGATTTGTCTGAAGGTCTCCAAGGGGCAGGAGGTAAGCCACCTTTTCCCGGGTCCGGGGACCAATGTGGTCCAGGACCTGGCCTATGCCACCGCAACCCGGGGGGCCGACCACCTGCGGGGAGGAATCATGCTCTGCGGCATCGGGGTTCCCCGCTTGAAAGAAGTTCTGGGCGGTGAGGCAGCGGTCAAACGCCTGACAAAAGAGCCCCACTCCATAGAGGGAAAAGGCATACTCCTGGCGATTGACAATGATTTTATGGCCATGATCAACACCCTGGAGATCTGCCGGACGGTCGCCGGATCGATAGACAACCGTTTGAGCCTTGACGAGCTGGCCGAGCTGGTTTCTCTTGCCACCGGGGAAGACCTGGACGGGGACCACCTGATGAAGGTCGGCGAGCGCATCTGCAACCTGGAAAAAGCCTTCAACATCCGCGAGGGGATGGGCAGAAAGGATGATACGCTGCCGCCGTCATTCCTGGTGGAAAAAGAAACGCCTTACGGCACCGAGGGCATCAGCCAAGAAAAATTCAACACCATGCTGGATGAATTCTACCGGTTCCGGGGCTGGGATCAGGAAGGCATCCCGACCCGAAAGAAGCTTGACGAACTCGGGCTGGGCTACGTTGCAGACCAGATCGGCGCAAGCTGAAGATTCCTTTGGAAGCTTCCCCCGCAGCTTGGCACAGGGAAGCTTCCAAAACTCGTTGTCATTGCGCCAGGTTGAACTTCTTGAACAGACCCTCGATGTAGGCCATGGCCTCGGGGCTGACGTCAAGCGCCGTTCTCAAGAGCTTGTCGCTGTCCTTGCCGGTACTGATATCATATTCCTCGGCAAAGCTCTTTTTCAGCATGTCGTTGAATTGCGGATCCTGCGCCATCCGGGTGTAGCCGTCCACCAGCATGTTGACGATCGCGGCCGGCGTGTTTGGCGCCGCCGCGGTGAACTTGAAGACGTAGCCCGGGGCGACGATGGCCATGTAAGCTTCCCAGGCAAGGCCGGTCGGCCGCTTGTCTCCCATCAGATTGGGAAAGACGGGCATATCCGGAAAATCCGGCCGGGCAAGGAATTTGTCGCCCCGTAAGAGGCCAAGCTGTGCCAGGGGCACCCCGACCCCCTCTTTGATGACCGCTTTGACATTCTGCCCATCGCCGAATACGTCCACCTCTCCGCGCATGAAAGCCAGCACGATCTCACCGGTGCCGCCAAAACCTGTCAGCCAGCGCAGGTTCCACCCCAATACTTCTTTCCCGTACAGGGCCACGACATTCCAGGTTTCCTCCCCCTGCCGGGTTCCCACGACGACCGGCGGGGTGCTCGGGTCCGTAAGCCGCTTAACAGCGTCTTTCCGGATGGCGGTCGCAGGTCCCGGGTCACCGATGTTGCCGATGAACGGCATTTTCCGCAGGTCGTATTTGACGATCTCGCGCGCCCTTTGCTGGCTGGCGATCACGGTGGCCGAGCCATGGAAAAGACTCAAGCCGTCCGGATCGGACTTTACGAAAAAAGAATTGGCGGCCACAACGCCGCCTGCGCCGGGCTGGTTGCGGACGATCATTTTCGGTTTGCCGGGCAGGTATTTGGGCAGAAATCTGGCAACGGCCCGGGCCGTCATATCGGTCCCGCCGCCCGGTGCCGTGGCAGCGATGATGGTTATGATCTTGCCCTCATAATAGTCGGCGCACAGCGCGGCAGTATTGCCCGCAAGTACCCATGTCATAAATGAGAGGAAGGACAAAAAGAGAGTTTTTTTGCGGAAAAATGTAGTCATGTGGAACCTCCTTTTTCGATTGTAAGGATTCTGCAGTACCTGTAACTATCATAAAATAAATAAAAATGTCAACAGCCGGGAAAAAAGGATTTCAGATTTTTTCCTTTTCCAATATTCAATGACCCAAACTTTCCAGGACGGGACAGCGTTTGGATTTTGGAATTTGGGTCATTGGAAATTGTTTGGTATTTGTAATTTGATATTTGTAATTTCAATCATACAATGAACTTCCAGCAAAGCAAATCCCCTCAGGGGATAACCAAAGCCTGGTCCTCATGGCCAGGATATTTACTTGACACGCAACGCGTGCCCGGCTAAAGTTTTTAAATAAAAAAAGCAACCTCAAAGACTAGGCCGTGCCATCAGGCCAGGGGGGAAAATGAGCAAAGCCACGCGCTACACCCGTGAGATGATCGATGAATATGTTGAAAAAGGATTTTGGAAGTCGACGGTGCTTTCTGATTTCTGGGATCGATGCGCCCGGGAGTACCCGGACCGGGAGGCGATTGCCGATTCCAGAACCCGGCTCACCTGGGCCCAGGCCAAGCAATGGATCGACAGGCTGGCCCTCGGATTTGTGGAACTGGGCATCCAGAGGGATGAGGTCCTTGTCCTTCAACTGCCTCCCATGGTGGAAAACCTTATACTGCGCGTTGCCTGTGAAAAGGCCGGCATCCTGTGCCTGCCGGCGGCGCGAACCTTTCGCCATGCTGAAATGACCCATATTTTGAACCTCGTCAAACCAGCCGGCCTGGTGATCTGCCGGGAATTCGGCGGGTTTGATTACCTGGAGATGTTCGAGGAAATCCGACCCGGCATCCCCGGGATCCGTCACCTCTTCATGATTGCCGATGCGGTCCCCGAGGGGGCCGTTTCTCTCCGGTCGCTGCTGGAGCGCCCCGTTGAGCAAAAAATATCGCCGGACATCCTGGAGCAGAGAAAGTTCACGGCCTTTGAAACCTCCCTGATCGTTCATACCACCGGAACGACCGGCATGCCCAAACTCGTGGAACACGCCATGTGTTCCCGCCTCTGGCACGGCCACTGTTATATTGATCTGTTAAACATGAAGGAGGACGACGTTCTGGGGATGTTTGTCCCCGTGGCCGCCGGACCGAACGGCCCGGTCTTTTTCTCAGCCCCTCAGGTGGGCGCCAAGGTGGTCATTCTGGAAAAATGGGACGTGGAAGAAGCCCTCAGGCTGATTGAAAAGGAGAGGATTACGATGGGGCTCCTGGTTCCCACGATGCTGATCAGCATCGTGAATCATCCCAACCTGGCTGCCTATGACCTCAGTTCCCTCAGAATCTTATGGACCGGCGGTGCGCCGCTGCCTTACCATCAGGGGGTCAAGGTGGAAGAGAAGCTGGGCTGCCCGCTTCTGCAGTTCTACGGCAGCATAGATGCCGACGTCAACACGGCGGGCACCCGGGATGACCCCCTCGAAAAGCGCCTGCTGACGGTGGGCAAGCCCTTTGCCGGGGTTGAAATCAAGCTGGTGGATGAGCAGGGCAATGAGGTGGAGCATGGAGAAGTCGGCGAGGTTTGGGGCCGGGGACCGGCATGCACGCCCGGCTATTACGGGGATGAAGAAGCGACCCGTCAGGCCTGGCTGGGGGGATGGTTTAAAATGGGGGATCTGGGCAAATGGGATGAAGCGGGGAACTTGACGATTGTGGGGCGCAAAAAAGATATGATCATCCGCGGCGGCCAGAACATTTACCCGGCCGAGATAGAGGGGATTTTGCGAACACACCCGAAAGTCGCCGAGGGCGCTATCGTCGGCATGCCGGACCCGGTCATGGGACAAAAATGCTGTGCCTATGTCGTCCTGAAACCGGGGCAAGCGCTGTCCTTCCAAGAGCTGGGTTCTTTTCTCAAGGAAAAGAAGTTTGCCCCGTACAAGCTGCCCGAAAGGCTTGAAATCGTAGAACGGCTGCCGGTGGTCGGAGACCAGCAGAAGGTGGACAAGAAAGTCCTTGAGCAGGACATCACCCGGAAGCTGGAAAAGGAGCGTACAGGTGGCAGTGCACCCGTGCCGTCTTGCTGAGGGGTGTCGGCCCCGGATAGGACGTGCGGCAGCGCGGCATGACCCGGGGGCAGCGGGGATGGAAATAACAGCCGTCCGGCGGATTGACCGGAGAAGGCAAATCCCCCCGGAGGCGAATTATTTCACGCCGCCGGTCCCGTTCCAGGCAGGGCACGGCGGAAAGAAGGGCCTGGGTGTACGGATGCCGCGGGCTGCCGAGCACTTCGTCCACGGTGCCCTGCTCCACGATGCGCCCCAGGTACATCACCGCCACCGCATGGGCCAGGTACTCCACCACGGAGATGTTGTGGGTAATGAAGAGATAGGACAGCCCGAGTTCATCCTGGAGCCCCTTTAGCAGGTTCAGTATCTGGGCCTGTACGGACACATCCAGGGCACTGGTGGGCTCATCACAGACGATGACCTTGGGTTGCACCGCCAGGGCGCGGGCGATACAGATGCGCTGACGCTGGCCGCCGGAAAACTCGTGAGGGTAGCGCCGTTGCGACCCGGGGGCCAGGCCCACCTGCATCAGCAGCTCTTCGATCCGCATGCCGCGGGCCTGCCTGTCGCCCCCCACCGCCTGGGCGGCCATCCCTTCCTCGATGATGTCCCGCACGAGCATGCGCGGGTTCATGGCCGCGTAAGGGTCCTGAAAGATGAACTGCAGATCCCGGCGATAGGGGCGCAGGGCGCGATGGCCGAACCGGGTCAGCTCCGCCTCGCGGTAGCGCACGCTGCCCCCGCTGGGCTTGAGCAGCTGCAGGATCGCCTTGCCCGCCGTGGTCTTGCCGCATCCCGATTCCCCCACCAGGGCCAGGGTCCGGCCGCGCCGTAATTCCAGCGACAGGCCGTCCACGGCATGAACGTACCCTACGGTACGCTGGAACAAGCCCTTGCGCACCGGAAAGTAAACCTTGAGGTCCTTTACTTTCACCAGGACCTGGTCGTTTTCCAGCGGTTCTGAAAATTTTTCCGCGCGCTGCACCCGCTCCGGAGACTCGGCCGGGCGTTTTACCTGCGGGTCCTGCAGGTGGCAGCGCACGCCGTGGCCGGCCGCCACTTCAATCCAGCGCGGCGCCGTCTCCCGGCAGACCTGCCAGGCATAATCGCAGCGGTCGGTAAAGCGACAGGCCGTAAACACCTGTGCCAGGGACGGCACGGCGCCCTCGATCACCGCCAGCCTGCCGCGGCGCTTGGTTTGGCTGGGCACGGATGCAAAGAGTTTGCGGGTGTAGGGATGCCGTGGGTCTTCAAAAAAAATTGCGCGGGGCATCTGCTCCACAATGTGACCGGCATACATTACCGCCACATGGTCCGCCATTTCCGCCACCACGCCCAGGTCGTGGGTAATGAGCATCAGCGCCATCTGCCGGTCCGACTGCAGCCTTTGCAGCAGATCGAGGATCTGAGCCTGGATCGTCACGTCCAGGGCCGTGGTGGGCTCGTCGGCGATCAGGAGTTCCGGCTCACCTGCCAGGGTCATGGCAATCAAGACGCGCTGCATCATCCCGCCTGAGAGCTGATGCGGATATTCGTTGACTCGACGTTCCGGGTCGGAGATGCCCACGTCATTCAGCAGCTGGAGGATTTCTGACCTTGCCTTGGCGCCCCTTGAATCCTTGTGCTTTTTCATGCTCTCGCCGATCTGGGCGCCGATGCTCATGACCGGGTTGAGCGAGGTCATGGGCTCCTGGAAGATCATGCCGATGCGGCCGCCCCGGACATCGCGCATGCGCACCTCCGGCAGGTCCAGCAGGTCCTGGCTCCCCAGCAGCACCTGGCCGGCCACGTTGCTGCGGGCCTGGGGCGGAAGCAGCTGCATGATTGCCAGCGCGGTCATGGACTTGCCGCAGCCCGACTCGCCCAGCAGGGCGAAACATTCTCCCCGCCGGACATCAAAGCTGATACCGTCCACCGCGCGGATGGGTCCGGCGGAACTGTCGAACCAGGCCTTTAAGTCGCGTACGGCTAACAGCGTTTCGTTTGCGGGAGCGCTCATGCCTATTGTCTCCTCAGGCGGGGATCAAAGGCGTCTCTTACCGCGTCGGCAAAGACATTGGCCGCCAGCACCAGTATGAACATGAAGATGAAAGCCGCTGTCAGGGACCACCATACCATGGGTTCGCGCGCCATCTCCAGACGGGCGGCATTGATCATGTTGCCCCAGCTGTTCATCACCGGGTCCACGCCGACCCCCACGTAGGAAAGAACCGCCTCGGCCAGGACCAGGCCGCTGAAATCCAGGACCAGCACAATGAGCACCACGTGCATCACATTGGGCAGCAGATGGCGGATGATGATGCGGCTGTGACGGACGCCTAAGGCGGTGGCGGCCTGGATGTAATCAGCGGTGGAAAGCTTGAGGGATTCGCCGCGCAGCAGGCGGCACAATCCAGTCCAGCTGGTTACCCCCAGGATGATGCACAGAAACAACAGGCGCAGATCGGCCCGTTCCTGCTGGGTCTGGAACAGCTCCGGGTGCGTGTCGATGTAGACCTGCAGCATGAGTACGGCCGCTGCGATGAGCAGCACGCCGGGAATGGAGTTCAGGGTGGTGTAGAGGTACTGAACCGCGTCGTCGACCCAGCCCTTGAAGAAACCGGCCATGATGCCCAGCAGCACGGCAAAGGGGAGCATGACCAGGGTGGTCAGGGTGCCGATTGCCAGGCCGGTGCGGATGCTTTTCAAGGCCTGGTACAGCACGTCCTGGCCGACCTTGTCCGTACCCAGTACATGGTAGCGGGGTGCCAGGGCCATGAGCCAGGCAATCAGCACGATGAGCACTCCGGCTGTCATCAGCACCACATGCCAGGGCAGGTCGCATCGAGCGCCCGCCACCCGGGCGAGCGCCGCAACATAGGGCTCGCGCCAGCGCCGCGCCAGCCATGCCGTTATGCCCAGGGCAATGATGACCCAGGCCAGCACGCCCGTCATCAAGCCGATCACGGTTTGCCGCAGGATATCGCCGGTCTGTTCACGCGCCGTATCCTTCAGGTGTGCGCCGCCGTATTCCAGCCGCGGGAAGATCCTCACGCTCGTGCCGTCGGAAAGCTGCACGGTCTCTTTGGCATAAAGATGCGTTGCAAATGGTGCGGAATAGGTCTTCTCCATACGCGTCCGCAGAGGCCGGACCATCAGATCGAAAACGCTCAGAACCTCGGCGGAATACTGAGCCCGGCCCCTGTGGTCCGGGGGCAGCGGCAGGCGAAAGTGCACCGAGTCGAAAAGGGCCACAGCGCCATAGGCGGTCAGCACCACCAGGGCGCTCATGCTCAGCCGGCTGCGGGTCACCTGGCGCCAGGGAACCCTCAGGTGCTCCCTGCGGCAAGCGTAGACCGCAAACACCGCTGCGGTCGCCACCACCGCGAAGATTAAAGCGTCTGTCCATAATATGACGGGTTTGAATGCCAGCATATGCCCCTTAAAAAAGTTCAGCCGAACCGGATGCGCGGATCCACCAGTGTGTAGGAGATATCGGTCAGGATCAGCCCCGTGATATACAGCACCGATCCGAGGAAGACCATGGCGCGCACGATGGCAAAATCCTGATTGTTGATCGCGTCGATCACATAGCTTCCCAGGCCGGGTACAGCGAAAAAAGACTCGGTGATGAGGCTGCCCATGAACAGGAGCGGCAACACGGCCACCAGACCGGTCAGAATAGGGATCATGGCGTTTTGCAGCACATGCCGGAAGAGCACGGTCAACTCGGCCAGGCCCTTGGCGCGGGCACTGCGCACATAGTCCTTGCCCATCTCCTCGAGAAATATGGCGCGGTACCAGCGCAGGCCCGATCCCAGGCCGGCAATGACGCCGATCAGCACCGGCAGCGTTACGAATTTTACCGCATTGAAACCCATGTCGTAGCCGGATATGGGGACCAGGTGCAAAAGCTTGCCCACCAGAAACTGCCCCCCGATGATGTAGAACATGCTGGAGATCGACATGAGCATGACCGCCAGCACCACACCCCACAGGTCGATGTAGGTGGCGCGGAAAAAGGCCACCATCATGGCACATGTGATGGTGACCAGAAGCCCGACAATGAGGTTTGGAACCGCAATGGCAAGGGAGGGCCACATGCGCTGACGAATGTCATAGGCAATGTCGCGGCCGTTGTCCGAGCGGCCGAACTGAAGCGTGAAGAGCCGGGCCGAGTGCTGGAAGAAGATCGTGTCCGTGAGCCGTTTCCCGCCGGGAGCGCCCGCATGGTACAGCAGGGGTTTGTCGTATCCGCGTTCCTGCTTCCATTTGGCGATGGCATCCGGCGTGACGTGTTTCACCCCCAGGTGCAGGCGTGCCATATCGTCCGGACCGTTGACCACAAAGAAAAGGGCGAAGGTGATCAGATTCACGCCCATGAGGATGGGAATGGCGTAGAGTACCCGGCGAATGATGTAGGCCATCATGGGCGGGGGCCCTCCGGGTTTCGTCTGGCCGGCCGGTGTTCCTTGCGTATGTACGTCAGCACTGCCGGTATGGTGCCGGCCAGAATAAATAAGACCACGATTCCCAAAGGCCAAAGCACCGGCTGGTTCCACCGGTTTTGCTTTACCGTCCGTTGGGCCGGGTCGATCCGGATGTACTTGAGGGTGTTGTTGGCCATGAGATTGGGCTTGGCATTGAAGTACCATCCGTGGTAGAGCGTAAAGCTCTTCGGATGCAGGCCCCACAGCCATGGCGCGTCGCGGCGCGCGATCTCCACCATGCGGTCGATGATCTCCTGGCGCGTCGGGCCGTTGTCCATGTTTTTCATCTGGTCAAAGAGGCTGTTGAATTCAGGGTTGTCGTAGTTGGCGGCGTTTTCACCGCTGGCCTTCACCTTGCTTTGCGGGCCGTGGAGCAGGAACATGAAATTTTCGGGATCGGGGTAATCCGCATTCCATCCCCAGAGGAATATCTGGGCGTTTCCTTTGGCCATCTTGTCCTGAAAGCGGTTGTAATCGGTGTTGCGGATAACCAGCTGCACGTTCAGTTTGGCAAACTGTTTGCGGTACCAGTCCAGACGGGCCTTGTCGTCGGGGCCGGCCGCGGTGACGTCGAAATTGAGGACCAGCGGCGTGCCGGTCTGATCGCTGACCCCATTGTAGTACCCGGCCTCACCGATCAGCCGCCTGGCCTGCGCAATCGGTTTGCGTTGTGCGCTGTTACCCACCCAGTCGTAGACATAGGGGTTGAACCCCTGCCGGCCCTCACGGTGGCCGAACAGGCCCGGCGGCAACGGCCCCTGAGAAGGAATTCCGCGGCCGTTGGTAAAAATGGCGATGTACTCCTCGTAATCCACGGCGATGGAAATGGCCTGCCGCAGCTTGCGAGCCTTTTCACCATAGCCTCCCACAACCGGATCGCGCATGTTGAAACCCATGTACATCGTCGATGTCTGTACCGACGTGGCAAGGTGTATCCCCTGAGCCTGCATGGCTTCCGTGAGCCCCACCTGCCCGGAACCGCCCAGGCGGACCACCTGATCGAAACTCTCGGAGCTGACGCCTGAGGCATCGTAATATCCCTGCAGGAACTTGTTCCAATAGGGAATCGTTTCCTTCTCCAGGCTGAAAACCACCTTATTGACCAGCGGCAGAGGTTTGCCGGCATCCGCCAGCAGTCCCGCCACCGCATCTTCCGGCATGCCTTCAGCCGGATAGGCTTCTTCATGGAAGTTCGGGTTGCGTTCCATCACCATGCGCCGGTTGGGATCGTTGACCGTAAGCATAAACGGCCCGGTGCCGATGGGATACCAGTCCAGGATAAGATTTTTTTCGGTCATGCCGGGCTGGTCGTAGAAGGCATCCGCCTCAGGGGGGATGGGCGCAAAAAAGGGCATGGCAAGCCAGTAGACAAACTGCGGATACTTGCCTTTGAGGATGATACGATAGGTGTAGCGGTCCACCACCTGCGCGCCGGCAAGAGAAAACTGTTCCAGGTCCAGGCGCACCGGACCCGGGCCGTTTTCCCCGCGTTCCTTGATCAAGCGGGCATACGCGTGCGAAAGTTGCTGCGCATATTCCTTCAGGCCCGCGATGTAGACCGACATGAGCCCCAGGATGGGTGAATGCAGGCGGGGGTGCGCCAGACGCTTGATCTGGTAAACATAGTCGGCGGCAACCAGTTCCCGCGTGCCGGTTCCGGTAAAATCGGCCAGCCGGTGCTTGCCGACCACATCCGCCGCCCCCATGGAATGGTAAAGAAACCTGCCGTCGGCATCCCGGGCCAGGGCCGGGTGCGGCTGGTAGCGGATGCCCGGTCGAATCCTGATCTCATAGACGCTGGTGGCGATACGCTCGGCCGGGGCGTGGTCCGCCAGGGGTCTGCCGGCCGCGTCAAAGTAGGCCGGACGAGGGATTTCGGAAGCCGTCAACGGCACCAGGGTATAGGGCCTTTTGAGGAAATGGTACTGGAGAGGGGGCTCGTAGATCTGGGCGATCAGGGCATACTCGTTGGAGCTGTAGGACACGGCCGGGTCAAGATGCTTTGGACGCTCCGTAAATGCGCTGTACAGGGTCTGCCGGCCGGATTCCCCGGCAGGATAGGGGCTGTTCCACGGGTGGCCGGCGCAGGCACTGATGAGGGCGGCGGTCAAACAGAGAAAACCGGGCCGGAAAGGACGGGGGAGACAAAAACCTCCGGGGGATTTCCGCCGGCTGAGGCATGCCGGAATCATTCGCCAAACTTTATGTCTGATGCAGGTTGGCATCGCCCCCATTCCTTCGTGGCATGGTTACACCCTTGCAGCGTTCATCGCTTTTGGGGCTTGAGCCATATGCTGTGGACGTCGTTGACCGTATTTTTAACCGAAAGCAGGGCGTTCAGTATCCGGCTGTAGAGCATTGCCATGGCCAGGCCTTCGGCAATGGCGTTCAAGGTGTCGATATCCTGCTCCGAAATGTTCCATATCTCGTAATGATACAGCCGTAGCAGGCCGATAATCTTGCCGTGAAAAATAATGGGGATGGAAACAATCGCGGCAATTCCTTCTTTCTTTATGTGGTCCGGGTACTGAAAACCGTCAGACTTTGTAATATCGCTGACGACGACCGGTTTTCTCTCGGAGGCCCATCTGCCGCTCTTGGTGGCGGTGACCGGCCCTTTATTGATAAAATTGATGCTCAATCCGAAACTGGCCAATATTTCCAGCTCTTCGGTCTCGGGGTTCAGCGCGAATATGGTAGCTCCTTTGATATCCAATTGGCTCACCAGAATATTGGTCAGTCGATTGCCCAGGGATTCCATGTCGTCTGACTGTAAGATGGTTCTGGTGATCGTCTTAAATATATTCACATCGATTTTGTCTTTTGCCGCCATTGAAACCCTCCTGATATTATCGATAATTGAATTGGTTGGCGCCATCAAATCTCCGGGTTTTCCTGCCGGTCCCGGGGCCAACCGTTAGGTGACGATGCAGATCGTGACATCCTTGAGTGCCGTTACCACCTTGTCAAAAACACTTCCGACAAAAAAGCGGGCAATCTTTCCCGGCTTGCGATTGATGACAACAATGTTGAATTGGCCTTTCAGGGCTGCGTTGGTGATATCCTGGGCCGTATCTTTTTCTTTAGGCTTGAATAAACAGCTGACCTGATTCTCCGAAAAACCGCCTTCAACGAGTTTCTCTTTGGCTTTTTTTAGCGCCTCCTCCTGGTCAGACACCCTTATTTTCAGATAGGTCACATTTTTGGACAGTTTGTCCATCACCGGGCTGCCACTCAAATCAATCTCAGGCGGGAGCATATAGGAATTAAACAAGGTGATATCGACATCCTGCTGGCCGGCAAAGGTGCTGATGACAAAACCCAGCGCCTTCTCATCATTCTGCGTGAAATTATAGGGTAGTAATATTTTCCGACCCATACCGCCCCCCCCTTTTCTGGTTGGATTTTTTTTCAAAACAGCATTCGGCAACTAACCACTAAACCATATCCGGACGGATCCGTCAACAGGGGATCTTCCTCACTGACGTTCCGGGGCCGGCGTTTCAAACCGGACGAAAGCCAGGAAAACCATGCCCAGCAGATACGATGCGGCCATTAAGGCAAAGGCCGGTGTCATTCCGAATCTGTCGATGATCAGACCGGTTATCAGCGTCCATCCCGGCCCGGAGACAAAGGCCACCGTATAATAGATGCTCAACAGCGTGTCCAGGGAATATTCGTCCGTGGCCTCGGTGATAAGCGTTTCTATCAGGGGCCCCCTGGCCCAGATGAAGACGCCTGCCAGGATCAGGTG
>JAUYIZ010000408.1 GCA_030688615.1 Desulfobacterales bacterium
CAGAAATTGCGCTGGATTTTGGTTCGAATTCAAGACGTCCCGGCGTGTTCATACCCTTCGTATTCACCCGCCGGGGCAACGCAGAAGTCGAACCAAAAGACAAGCAAGATTGGGGAATTTATTTTTTCCACGGCCCTAACCTGCCACGGGGTGTCTAAATCAATTCCTCGTCACCCATATGCCCCTGTAACGAAAAAGAAGCCTGCCTGGCCTGGTAAGGGCCTCGGCATTGCTAAATCAGCGGCGCTATGCAGGACGGGTTGTTGTTTTTCGGTGAATTGACAAAGGTTGATACCGGGTGGCTCCGCATTTCCTGGACATGGCAATCCCGTATCAGTTTTTCCAGGTGCGGAAAATCATTATTCTGGGCGTCAAGCCAGGTTTGATATGCTTCGGGAAGCAAGATCACCGGCATGCGATGATGGATATGCCGGACTGATTTTCCGGCCTCGGTGGTGATAATCGCACAGGAATACAAGGTTTTTTCGGCGCCTTCATATTTTTCCCAGAGTCCGGCAATACCGAACGGCCCCCCCGACGGCAGCGTAAAATAGAAAGGTTGTTTCCTCCCTTCTGATTTTTTCCATTCGTAAAATCCGTCAGCCGCAATCAGGCAGCGGCGATGTTTAAAGGCGGCACGAAACAACGGTTTCAGCGACAATGATTCCGCCCGGGCGTTTATGGGTCTGGACGTCCTGGATACGTCCTTGGACCAGGACGGCACAAATCCCCAATGGAGTTTTACCAGCCGGTTTTTTCCTTCCTTTTGAACAACGGACAACAGGTCATCGGCCGGGCAGGTGTTATAGCTGGGAACTGCCTCCACGGCAACGGTGTCTATGCCGAAAACCTTTATAAGCGTTTCGGGGGGGCTGTGTTGTGAAACACGTCCGCACATGTGTCTTGTGAAATCCTTTCGGTTCGCATCAATTTTTCATTGACAATCAAGGTGCGTACCCATATCGTCATTCCGCATAAAGTACAGTTCATTCTGTATGGATTGTCAAGTTTTCTAGAAGGTCTTTTCTTTTTCTATTCAAAAATCTTTAGGGTGAAACACACAGGAGGGTGAAATGGAAAAAAGGAAAATGTCGGTAAGGAATGCTGTTTGTTTTTTACTTGTCCTGGTCTTGTTGCCTTTCATGCCGGCCTTTGCACAACAGAAACCTCACGAAAAGCGCGAGATCAAAATATTAACCTTCAACGTGGGCTCAAGCACCTATGTGCTGGGGATCGCTTTGGCTGACCTGATAAACAAAAACAGCACCTGGCTTAAGGCATCCGCCATGGAATCCCAGGGCGTGAATGTGAACGCCAAGATACTGGCTCTTGAGCCGGAAAATAGAAAAAACACACTGATCTGGACATCACAAACGACCTTGTGGATGCTCAAGAACAAACAGATACAAGGAGTTGATATTCCATATGATTCCATCAAAGCGGTGTCGATGTTCGGCCGCTCGGGCAATTCTTTTGTCTCCTTGGACCCGAACATCAAAACCGTCAACGACTTGGCAGGCAAGACGGTGGCCCTGGCCCCGAAAGGCATTTGGGGTATGAGCACATTTCACAGCATCATGTTTAACAGATTAGGTATCAAGGCGAATTTCAAATATATGGGTTTTGATGCGGGAATGTCTGCCCTTAAAGATGGGCTGGTGGATGCGGCCATTGCTGGAACCATCATGGTTAAGCCGGACAAGTGGGCGCCCAACCCGGGCCTTCAGGCACTCATTGCAACCAATAAACCTTCCTTTATTTCCTACGATAAAGACAGGGCGACGGCGGCACTCCAGAAATGGGGCGCCCCCATGATGTTATGGGAAATACCGCCAAAACAGATGGGGCCGACCCAGACCGAAACCTGGATTACCACCGGGCTCGGTCTTCTGTGGGGAGCAGATATCGAGATGCCCAATGACATTGTATATGAGATATCCAGGATCATTTATGAGAACACGGAAAAGTTTTCCGGATATCATGTGACCGGCAGAGCCATAACCAAGGAAACCATGGCCCTGGTGGAGACCACCGACAGAAGCAAGGTCCACCCGGGCGCGCTTAAATTCTATGATGAGAAGGGGCTTGGCATCGGGTTTTAGAATATGCCTGATTCAGAAAGCCAATATATGGGTAAAATGGACCTCATCATCACGGTCACTGGCCTCGCCATGGCGGCATATCATCTTGTATTCAGCCAGTACCTCCTTCAGGGTCCGGTGGAACACTCCAGCACTCACCTCGGCTTTTCCCTTGTCCTGGTATTTATGGGCGCACTAAAGGACAGCGCCCATAAATACCGGCGAGTTTTTTTCCTGACAGCGGCAATATTTTCACTGGTTGCCACGGGCTATGTGGGCGTACTGCACGATGAACTGGAGGAGCGTGTATGGTTTAACACCCCTGCTGATCTTGTCATCGGCGTGATAACGATCCTTTTAGTGTTAGAGGCCACCCGGCAGGCATTCGGACTCCTCGTGCCCCTGTTTGCCGTGATGGTCGTCATTTACCCCTTTGTCGGCCGCCATTTTCCGGAGCCCTTTTATACCACTTCCCTTTCCCTGGCCAAAACCATCTCGAATCTATCGGTCGGCCTTTCCGGAATTTACGGCCCCATTTTGTCGATCTCTGCCAATTACATATTTTTATTCATTCTATTCGGAGGCCTGTTGCAGGCAACCGGGGCAACCGGTTTTTTCCTGGAGGCCGGGAAAATGATCGGCAACAGGTTCCGGGGGGGGCCGGGCCTGATGGCCGTAGCCGGAAGTGCCGCCGTGGGGTCGATCACCGGGAGTGTGGCGGCCAATATCGCCATCACGGGGTCATTCACCATACCGCTAATGAAAAAAGCAGGCTACAAACCGGCGCAGGCAGCCGCAATCGAGGCGGCGGCCTCAAATGGGGGGCAAATTATGCCGCCCATAATGGGCATTGTGGCCTTCGGCATGGCCGGCGTTACGGGGATTCCATATGTAAAGATCATTGCCATGGCCTTGCTTCCGGCAATCCTCTACTTTTTCTGCTGCGGGGTCTATGTTCAGCTGAGAGCCGAACAATTGAAGATTCCTTTTACGGTGACCGACATTGATGTAAAAGAATTAGCACTGTCATCCCCCCTGTTTCTTGTTCCGATAACCGTCGTCATCGTGCTTTTGATCCGCGGCTACACGGTCATGCATTGTGGCTTCTGGGCGATTGTCAGCCTGATCGCCGTCAGCCTGATAAGACGGAAGAGTCGTCCTTCGCTAAGAGATTTTGCTAATGGTTTCACTCAAGGGGCTATAACCGGGGCGCAAATTGGGGTGATGTGCGCTGCTTCGGGGCTTATCGTATCCACCTTCGTGATGAGCGGGCTCGGGGTTAAACTGAGCGCCGGGATCGAGGCC
>JAUYIZ010000123.1 GCA_030688615.1 Desulfobacterales bacterium
CGTTCCTGAATCAACTGCCTTTTCGAAATCTGTTCCGGACAGGTCAGGTTTTGTCTGACGGGAAGAAACGCTGGGCTGGCTTTGCGCAGATGGCCGGGGTAGAGGTGTTGCCGGGGCAGATGCCCTGATGTTTGCACGGGCATTTTGCTTCTTGTCAATCATTCTTGGTTCAACCATCGAAGCTTTCGGGAGAACGGTTCGTGAGTGGGCAATCACGCTGTTGGAAAGGTCACTTTCAAGACCTTTGGCATTATAAGCGCTGATGGTAAAATAATAATCCTTTTGGGCATTCAGATTATGCAGCGTGAATTGAGTGGCTGTTTTATCGACAAAAATCGGCGGCGGTCCTTCATCGGCATGATCTGTCGGTTCCGGTTTATAAGGCGGCAGGGGATCTGTATCATAATAAATTCGATAACCGGCCAGATCTGCTTCCGGATTGGCATCCCATCTGAGGGTAACATCTTTTTTGTTATGGTCTGCCGCTGGAGGTTTGTTGTCTGAAGCGGCGGCAGCTTTTTTTTGAGAAGCTTGATTGGAGATGTTGGCAACAGGACCCGGGGGGATGTTTTCAACCGCCGGGGGGGCAGTGTTTTTGACCGTGTTTTTTTCTCGCTTGACAGCCATCTCCGGATAGACGATGTTGTTGCTATCGATTCGTACGACCCGGATGCTGTCGCGAAATCCTTTGTTTATCAGAACTTCTCTATGTGCGTCGGCCTCTTTTCGATCGCCAAAAAGGCCGACACATATCCTGTACCAGCCCTTGCTGTCCGGACCGGTAACAAAAGCAGTGTAATTTTGTTTAATGAATTTATCAACTTGTCGCTGAGACTGAACCTTATCGACGGAGGAGGAGATCAGTACCCCAAACTCGGAATAAGCGCTGGACGTCAAAAGGAAAATAAACAATACCTGGAATGAAAATAGATTGAGAATTTTTTTCATTTTAATTCTTCCTAAATGTGTATTGTAGGTAAATAACGACTTTCCGAAGAATTTTATTCACAAGTAATAAAATTTTCATACAACAGTGATGGGAAAAAAGCAAGAATCTTTTCGCATTAGGTGGTGTTTAATTGTTTTGTTAAGATGGCAATCCTGATGATCTGCCGGAACAAAAACCACCCTGCCCTGATTTCAGTATCAAACCGGATCGGGTGCTGTCAATACCCGATTAGAGTTGCAACCGCCGGGAAGATGGTATATAAAAATATTGCCGAAAAAATCTTGAATTTCAGGCAAATGAGAACCATCAACCCATAGCGCAAATAACCAGTTAAAAATATTAAACACATAAGTTATATTAAGTTTTTCGTGTAACTTACCCGGCGGAGCTATGCTCGACCCTAATTTTCTCATAACCGTTGACGTGGAAGACTGGTTTCAGGTCGAAAACTTTAAAAATCACATCCCGTTTTCATCATGGTCTTCCTGTGAATTGCGGGTTGAAAGAAACGTACATCGGCTTTTGGACCTTTTTGACTCGGTCAAACTCGATTCACACAGCCGGCCAAGAAAAAGCAGTGCTGTAAACCCGAGTCATCCAGGCGGCGCCCCAAGTCCCAAAGCCACGTTTTTCGTTCTGGGCTGGATTGCCGGCCGCATACCCCATCTGGTCCGGGAGATCGATGCCCGGGGTCATGAAATTGCCTCTCATGGATACAAGCATGAGCTGTGCAACGACCAATCGCCCGGGAATTTGACCACCGATTTGGTTGAAAGCAAGAAATTATTAGAGGACGTTATCGGAAGGCAAGTTTACGGGTATCGTGCCCCTAGTTTTTCCATAAATGATCAGACCTTGAAAATTATCGAACAGTCCGGATACCGTTACGATTCAAGTTATAATTCATTCGCCATGCATGAACGGTATGGCCGGGTGGATATGACCCGGTATGAAAAAAAGGGAATTTCAATAAAAATATCCAACGCGTTCCATGAGTTGCCCATAAGTAACCTTAAATTCGGAGTTGGATCTCTGCCGTGGGGCGGCGGAGGATATTTCCGTTTGATGCCTTTCTGGCTTTTTCGACGCGGTGTCCAGACGATTTTGAATAAAGCAAAGGCCTATCTTTTCTATGTGCATCCCTGGGAAATCGATCCTGGTCAGCCGAGATTGGATGAAGCTGCCAGAGTTTATAGGTTCAGGCATTATGTTAATCTGAAAGGAACTTATTCCAAACTGTCAAAATTTTTTCTATATTTTGACCGCTGCCGCTTTATAACCTGCCACCAGTATCTCAACCAGGTCAGAGACTTTTGAATGGATACTGCAATCAAAACGATGTCTTCTGAAGATGCCCCCCTGTGGGATGCATACGTGCATACCCACCCCCGGGCGACGTTATACCATCTGTCGGGCTGGCAAAATATCATACGGGAGACCTACGGTCATAAAACCTATTATCTGATGGCCGTGACAAAACAACAGCCCGATATCGGCGCTCCACAGGGTCAATCAGACCCGGCACGCTTGATAACCGGTATCCTGCCTTTGGCGCACCTTAAGCATTTTCTCTTTGGCAATGCTTTGATATCGGTTCCTTTTGCTGATTTCGGAGGTATTTTGTCCGATGACGAGAAAACAGAAGAAGCCCTGCTGTCTAAAGCCCTGGAGGTTGGAAAAAAACTAAACGTAAACCAAGTTGAGCTCCGTCATATTCACCCCCTGTCATGTCTGAACAGGCCAGGCCGGATCAGCCGGAGAAGCCCAATAGACCCGGGCAACTTTTCCAACCTTGTGACCAAGTCGGATAAAATTCGAATGCTTCTCAATCTTCCCGGATCTTCCAAGATACTGTTAAAATCTTTCAGCTCCAAGCTTAGGAGTCAGATAAAAAAGCCCGCGAAAGAAGGTTTATATGCCAAAATCGGCGGGCGCGAACTCGTGAAAGATTTTTTGAAGGTTTTTTGGATCAACATGAGAGACCTTGGATCGCCGGTCCACTCAAAAAAAATATTTTTAAATGTTCTCCAAGAGTTTTCAAGGACGGCTAAAGTCGTAATAATTTATAAGGAAAATAAGCCCTTGGCCGGCAGCGTCATGGTCGGGTTCAAGGATACAATGGAAAACCCATGGGCGTCGGCGCTGCGCAGTTATGGAAGGCTCAGCCCTAACATGCTCCTGTACTGGACGATGATATCCTATGCCTGCGATAATGGATTTGCGTATTTTGATTTTGGCAGGTCCAGTCGCGGAGAAGGAACCTATAAATTCAAACAACAGTGGGGCGCCAAACCGGTACCTTTGCACTGGCACTATATTCCATTAAATAATCAATTCATCAGCGAGAATGAATCCGAAAAATCCCGGTTTGAGAAAGCCATTGCCTGCTGGAAAAAATTACCGGTTCCTGTTACAAGAATCCTCGGGCCCCATATCAGAAAATATATCGGGTTATAATGTTGATGGCTTCGTAAAAAGTCTCCCGCCTTTGGCGGGACGTTGCGCTTCATGTCGCTGTCGCTGCGGCGTACGCTAAGTACGCCTCACGACACAACATTCGCGCGCCTTGAAACTTTATTATTATTTTTTACGAAGCCATCCCGATGTTTACTTTTTACGAGTCTATCAATGTTTATTCAGCGAACAATTCCCCCGGCTGCCGCCCCCATCCATTTTGAAGATATTATCTGTGGCTTGAAAGGTCTTTTCCTTGGCCAGAAGGAAACAGAACGTTTTAAATTGAGTCTTAAAGAATATTTCGGGGTCCGCCACTGTTTCCTCGTATCATCGGGAAAAGCTGCACTGAGCATAATTCTTCAGGCCTTAAATGAAATATGTCCGGATAAGGATGAAGTTCTCATCCCCGCCTTCACATGTTTTTCGGTACCGTCGGCCATCGTAAACGCCGGCCTCAAGGTGAGACTTTGTGATCTAAGACCGGACACCCTGGATTTTGACTTTGAGCAATTACCCGGGTCAATATTTGAAGCCCCTGACTCCGTCAAGCCCAATACGCGCCTGCTGGCTGCCATTCCGATTCATCTTTTCGGTATTCCGGCCGATATTTCCCGGATGCGTGAACTGATTTCAAACCTAAAAATTACAATTGTTGAAGATGCCGCCCAAGGTATGGGTGGAAAATGGCAGAAAACCAAGCTCGGCGTCCTGGGAGATGTAAGCTTTTTCAGCCTGGGCAGGGGAAAATCACTTTCTACGGTGGAAGGCGGGATTATCTTAACCGACCGGGATGATATTTCCTCTCATATAAAAAATATTTTGACCCGCATGCCGTCATATCGTTTTATCGAAAAACTTAGATTAATTTTGTCTTCGTTGGCCTTGTCTATTTTTCTTCATCCTGTGCTTTTCTGGGTGCCCAAAGCATTGCCGTTTCTAAAGCTCGGGGAAACGATTTACGATCCGGATTTCAACGTCAGGCCAATGACTTCGTTTCAGGCCGGTTTGGCAAGAAACTGGCGGAAAAAATTGAGGCGATCCAAAACGGAGCGGTACAAGTGCGTCAAGGTGTGGTCAACATTGTTTCAGAAGTCAAAGAATTATGGGCCGGCAGGAACCAGAAATGTTCCGGGAGATTTAAACCTCATCCGGTTTCCTGTCAGCGTATGCGATCGGAAATTAAGAGACAAAATTTTAGATCGGAGCGAGAAAATGGGTCTTGGCATTATGCCGGGTTATCCTGATTCAATCAACCGCATACCGGAGTTGAAACATCAATTCAAAGGTCAGGCTTTTCCGGTCGCCCAAAAGCTTTCAGAAACACTGATCACATTGCCTGCGCATTCTTTGGTTTCCCGGAAAGACAAAAAAAGAATCATAGAAATGATATCGGATCTTTAGGTGAGCCAGAAACTGAAAACGATTCTCCTTTTTATCCTTTGGGCCATCACCTTTTATCCGGTCTATCCGGATCTGGTTTCTACCTGGCTCAATCATTCCAACAACTCTCATGGGATTTTGGTTCCTTTGATAACCGCCTATCTTATCTGGCAAAAAAAAGAACGGCTGGCTGACATTCCGATTGCAAATTCAAAATGGGGGGCCGTTCTTCTCATAGCCAGCGCTTTGCTTTATATCGTAAGTACCGCCGGCGCGGTGACGGTGATTTCCAGAGCGATGATTGTTTTCAGCCTCATCGGGCTTGTCTGGTTTAATTTCGGAAGCGCTGTTTTTTCTGCGCTTAAATTTCCATTATATTATTTGATTTTTATGGTTCCCGTCCCCGACTCTCTCTATTTGGCGGTGGCTTTTCCATTACAACTTTTTGCCACCACCCTTTCGGCTTTTTTTATACAGATTCTTTCCATTCCGGTCTATCAGGAAGGAAACATGCTTTATTTTGTGCAGACACAGCTCGAGGTGGCTGAAGCCTGCTCCGGACTCCGGTCCATGATGGCATTTCTCATGCTGAGTGTTCTGTTTGCCTATATAATGAAAAAAAACCGCACGAATCGGCTCATCATCGTTGTCTCAGCCATTCCTCTTGCAATTTTCGCCAATCTTATCCGTGTAACCGGCACTGGAATTTTAGCCCATTATTATGGCGGCAAGGCTGCCCAGGGCTTCCTGCATGATTTTTCGGGCATGGCTGTTTTTGCCTTTGGATTTGTGCTTCTTTTTCTGGAATATACCCTATTGGACAAAATAAGCCGGAAAAGTGACGAGCAGATGAAAAACCATTGACGAATTGCCCTTTTGAAAGCTCAATGGGCAAAATCAACCCGCTACACCAGACAAAGCAGATGGACCCTGACAGCGTAAACAAACCGTTTTTATTTTCTGTTGTTATCTTTTTGCTCACAGCCCTGTCGGTTGCGGCCATAAATTCCCGCGGCGAGCCTAAAGTCTCAGAAACCAATCTTGAAAAACTGCCCATGGAGATTGCCGGTTTTAAAGGCACCGAAGACTATTTTTCAAAGGCTGTGTATGAAGAACTCAATGCCGATAAACACGTGTACCGACATTATCGCTCGGGTGACGGCAGGCGCGTGGACCTATATATCGGCTACTATGGAACTGCCAAGGGCGGCCGCACAAGCCATGATCCTTATGGATGCTTGCCGGGCGCGGGGTGGGGAATCCTTGAATCTAAACAGGTCGCTCTTACAGCAGAAGGGTTCCCAAATGATGTCAAAATAAATTCCATCTTATCCAAAAAAGGGGCGATTTATGAGCTTAAACTTCACTGGTACCAGTCTGACAAAGACAAAATTCTTGCCACGGGTATTGGGCAAAATATCCGGAGATTTATCGGCCGGGTTTTTCATAATCGAAACGATGGCGCTTTTGTTCAGGTTTCCGCTTTTTCAGATCAGGGACATATCGAGGAAACGAAAAGACTCGTAGAATCTTTTGCCGGCAATATACTTCATCTTCTGCCGAAATACTGGCCTGTGGAAAAATGATCGTATGGCAGTTTCAGAAATTATCTTCTGGCTTAGTTTGTTAGCAGTTATTTACGCTTACATCGGATACCCTGTCCTTTTATGGATGCTTGCACTTTTTTTTCAACACCCTGTGAAAACGGGCAGCCATTTACCCTCTGTCAGTCTTGTGATTTCAGTGTATAATGAAGACAGGATTTTGAAGAAAAAAATTGAAAATGCCCTCGGGCTGGACTACCCGGAGAACCTGATGGAAATCGCCATCGTTTCAGATGGATCGACCGATCGGACCAACGATATCATTCACAGCTACGCGCAGCGGGACCGGAGAATTATTCCGTGTATTGAACCCAAAAATCAGGGGAAAACCGCGTGTTTGAATGATTTTCTTCCCAAACTCGGCGGGGAGATCATACTGTTTTCGGATGCGAATTCTTTTTACGATAAGGACTTGATTCATAAAATTGTGCGACCTTTTACAGATGAGAGCATCGGGTTTGTTACAGGAAGTACAAGATATTATTCGCCTTCCGGCAGCAAGATTGTGGAAGCGCCGGGACTTTATTCCCGGATCGAAAGAAAAATAAAATCCCTGGAAAGTAAAATCGGTTCCTGTGTGGGCGCTGATGGTGCGGTCTTTGCCATGCGGAAAGCATTGTTTTCCCCGATGCAGGCGCACGACATCAATGATATCGTGATTCCCTTTCAAATTGTAAAACAAGGATACAGGGGCATTTTAGAGGAGGAAACCCTATGCGAGGAAGAAGCTTCACAGGCCGCGACAGGTCAGCTGCGGCGGCAGGTCAGAATCACCAGCCGCACTCTTCGGGCCATTTTTAACCATAAAACGCTTTTGAATCCATTTCGATTTCCTCTTTTTTCAATCGAAATCATTTCACATAAACTGATGAAATTCACCGCGCCGTTTTTTATGCTGCTTTTTCTGATAACCAATATTCTTCTTGCATGGAGAGGCCGTTTGGTTTATCAAATTATCCTGTTCATGCAGATTTTTCTTTATTTTTTATCGCTGGCCGGGTTTCTAAGACAAAAAAAGATGATAAGGAATCGATGGGTTGATTTTTGCCACACTTTTATTTTAATCAACGTGGCCTACGCAATCGGCTGGTTTAAATATGCCCGGGGGGAAACTTACACCTCCTGGACGGTAGAGCGATAGGATTATTCTGACATGCTCGATTTTGTGAGGTCGGTCCTATGAAAAAACTTCCACTATATTTGATTTTCCTGTGGACCTTCATTCATATCGGAAGGCCCCAGGATGTCTTTCCGGCACTTAAATTGATAAATCCCGGGGATGTGGTCGCAATTTTGACCCTTGTCAGTTATATTTTTGTGGAGAAAAAAAACCTGCGGGTTTTTTCCTTTCCGGAATTCAGGCTGCTTTTGCTCCTTTTTGCCGTGGCGGTGCTTTCCACGCCCTATGGATTTTATCCAAAGGCCAGCCTTTCGTTTTTGTATAATTTCTATTTTAAAATTGGTCTGTATCTTTATCTGGTCGCTAAACTCGTCACGGATGAGGAACAGATTCAAAGCATGATCAAGACGGTCATGCTCAGTGGATTCTTGATGGCTGTGGCCGCAGTGTCTTCCCAGCAGATCGGAATCAGAACCGGTATCGGGACCACCTACGATCCCAATGACCTGGGGATGCTGTTTGTTGTAACCTTGCCACTGGCCTTATTCCAGGGGATGACCAGCACCAATCGACGCTGGAAAATCATTTGTTATACCGGGGCTGTTTTTAATTTGCTTGCCGTCATCAGCACCCAATCCCGGGGGGCATATCTGGGCCTGGTGGCGGTTGGCGGGTTTGTACTCATTTCAAAGGTTAGAG
>JAUYIZ010000423.1 GCA_030688615.1 Desulfobacterales bacterium
CGCTTGTGCGACGTACCTTCGTACGTCTCCGCGCAATTCCTTGATTTCCTTGACCTTGCGAAAAATTGCTCATTTATGAATTGGAAACACCGTCGTGTCCCAAAAAGATTCGTGGATGGGCACTAGCCCGTTTTTTTCATCAAATACACCTAAAATTGATAGAATTCCTTCAATCAACAATCGTCAATCAACAATCAACAATATTTAATATTCAATTCCGAAGTTGTTCCTGGCCGCTTTCGGAACCAAGCCCGTGTTGTTATTATTTTAAAAATACCCTTGACAAAGTCTTTATCCACGGTATATGAAACTATCGATCAAAGGGAAAGGGGTGTATTCACTTGATCCCGTGACGGTCAGGTAAGCTGCAGTAGTATGAGCCTCAAAAATTAATTCTATCTATCAATTGAAGGAGGACACATGATGATGTTTAAACCCCCGGTAGCAGTTGACAAGGAATCAGGATTTACCTTGATCGAAATGCTCATCGTTATCATCGTGCTGGGTATTTTGGCCATGATAATTGTGCCCCAGATTACCGTTTCGACCGAGGACGCCAAGGTAAAAACCCTGCAGACCAATTTAAGCGGCATACGCAGCGCCCTTGAAATTTATTACGCGCAACATAACAATAAATATCCGGGACAAAACGATACGGCCGGCGTTGCCACCTCTGTTGACCTTACCGCCGCCACGGCCTTTGTCCAGCAGCTCACCCAATACACCTCCGCAATCGGCGCGGTGAACAGCAGCAAGGGTACGACCTGGCCCTATGGGCCTTACATCCGGGGCGGCGCCCTGCCGTCCAACCCGTTTACCGAAACGACCACTCTGGTGGCCGTTGCCGCCACCACCAGCATTATCGCCACCCGCACCATAGGTGGTACGCAAGCCTGGCGCGTTTTTCCGGCGACCGGCGTGATATTTGCCAATGACTCCACCGTCCATGCGGCCTACTGACGGCTGGCAAGCTTTGGATTGAAGCTGCCCGGCAAGAGCTTGCTGCGGGGAAGGCGAGCCATGTTGCGATTCGGCCCGGGAGCAATCCGTAACGCTTATGGGTAAAGAGTCAGGATTTACATTGATCAGCGCCGGGGATATGCCAGAAACCGTGGACGTTGACCAGTCACCGGACGGATTCATGTTCAGCCATAAAGGGTTTTCCATCTTTGAGATTCTCATCGCCCTCTTCCTGATGGCCGTTGCCATCGCCCCGATGATCAACGCTTTTTCTCCGGCCGTTATCTCAACCGGGGAAGAAGAAAAAATGGTGGTTTTCACCAATCAGGCCAGATTCACTTTAAACCGTGTGTCAAATCTTCCCTTTGCCACATTAAACGCCAATCAGGCCGACCCGGTAAACCTTGAGACGCTTTTCGGTTCTTCGGCTGAAGCGGCCAAAGAAACTTTTTCCTTCAGGGGCGCCAGCTATACGCCCCAAGTGGCCATTGCCAGCGGAGGAGGCGCCGGTCTGCTCGAGCTGTCTGCCCGGGCCGGCGATATTGCACTCAAAACACTGAAGGCGGAATTTTAAGAAGATATGCGGCGTGATATCGGCATACGTCATTTAATATTGCTGATCGTGGAAGATGCGATCATCCTGATGGCCATTTTGATCGCCATGGGGCTTCGATTCGGACAGGATGTGCGCTTTATTCTCATGGACTCGGGCGAATGGCTCCGGATTGCTGCGGTGGTTTTGACGACCCAGTTGTCTTTTTACTACCACGACCTGTATGAACTCAAGGTGCTGAACAGCCGAAGAGAGCTTTTTATCCAGTTGTTGCAGGCCCTGGGAGTCACCAGTATCGCGCTGTCCCTTCTGTATTATCTCTTTCCGGACCTGGTTCTGGGAAAAGGCATCTTTGCCCTGTTTGTCCTGGTCGTCATCGGCGTGGTTGTCGTCTGGCGGCTGGTTTACTCGGCGATTCTTTCCATGAAAAGGCTTTCCCTGAACATCCTTCTGGTGGGTTCCGGCGACATGGCCGCCGCAATCTACGCGGAAACCCTCAGCCGCAAAACACTTGGATATCACGTTATCGGATGCCTGACGGACACCCCCCCGACCGACGATTCGCAGAAAAAAAAACTGCCCCGGGTGCTTGGCGGGTTCAAGGAGCTGCCAACCTATGCCGCCCGGCCGGACATTGACCGGGTGGTGGTGGCCATCGGGGAACGGCGCGGCAATTTTCCCGTCCGGGACCTGCTCGCGCTCCGGACATCCGGACTGCCCATTGAAGACGGGTGTTCCTTTTATGAAGAACTGACCGGGAAATTGCTGGTGGAATATATGCGGCCCAGCCAGATCATTTTTTCCGAGGGTTTTTCCAAACGCCTGATCACCCTTTCCCTGAAAAGATTCATGGATTTTTTTGCCAGCGGCGTTCTCTTGATCATTTCCATCCCCCTGTGGTTTTTCATACCCATCGCCATCAAACTGGATTCCCGGGGTCCGGTCTTTTTTACACAGGAGAGGTCCGGCGAGCGGGGAAAGGCCTTCCGGATTCTTAAATTCCGCTCCATGCATAAAGACGCCGAAGAACGCACCGGCCCCATATGGGCCGGCGAAAAAGATCCCCGCATTACCCGCGTAGGGCGCTTTATACGGAAAACACGGATCGATGAAATCCCGCAGCTTATCAACATCTTTAAAGGACAGATGAGTTTTGTGGGACCGCGGCCCGAGCGGCCCTTTTTCATTGAGGATCTTTCTGAAAACATCCCTTATTACATGCTGCGAAACACCGTGAAACCGGGCCTGACCGGCCTGGCGCAAGTGCACTACAGCTATGCATCCTCGGTGGGAGACGCCATGGAGAAGCTTCGCTATGATCTCTATTATATCAAACGATTAGGGTTCTGGATGGACCTTTCCATCATTTTTGAAACCATCAAGGTCGTCCTGTTCGGCAAGGGAGCCAAATAGGCCCATGAAAAGGAATTTGAAAAACAATTCCGGGTTCACCCTGCTGGAACTGCTCGTGAGCATCGCGCTGATGGGCGTAATTGTCGTGGGGCTCGACCAGGTCCTGCATACGGCCATATCCGCTTATGACAACACCAAGGAAAAACAGGAACTGCTGATCCAGGCCCGCTTTGCCCTGGACCGGATTTCGCTTTTCATTCAGGAGTCCGATAGCATCGTATCGCCCTCGGATACCGGCCAGGAAGTCATAAAGGTAAGTGAACGGCTGCTGGACACTTATAACAACACGACCCGTGCCTACGTGAGCGCTGGCGACGGCCTTTTGGATGCCGACAACAATTTTAACGGCCGGGTCAATGATGATATCACCACGGATCCGGCCGATTATATCATTTTTGACCTGGACAAAACCGATGCAAGCAACTGGAAGCTTCAGGAAAAGACGCCCGATTACAGCACGTGTTGCACGGCCCTGCTGCTAGCCGATTTCGCGGCCCCAATAGTGTTATGTGAAAATGTCACCGCCTTCAGCAGCAGCCGCCTGGCAGCGAATCTGGTGGAAATTGCCCTCACCCTGACCCGGGGCAAAAGCCAGGTGGCGTTGAAAACACGGGTCAGGGCCCGGTTGATTGAGTAGTTTGTCCTTGACAAATCAGCGCATCTGATTGTTATATGAGCTGCTATGGTCAAGTTGAATTCCAAATACCCCATCGGCATCCAGATCTGCGATCAAGATATCTATGCCGTCCAGTTGAAAAAAACCCAGAAGCGCCTGGCCGTCCTGGCCTTAATGCGCAGAGAAATCAAGCCGACGGCTGAAGAAAGTCCCGGGGAAAACGCGTCTGTCATAGCCGCCTTGCGGGCAATTTCCGAAAGCGGGCGGTTCTCGGGCAAACGGGCGGTGTTTCTGGTTCCTTACCAGAACACGGTCAGTTTCCCGGTTCATTTTCAGGCCGACTCCCGGGAGGCCATCGAGGCAGCCATTTTGCGGGAAGCCCAGAAAAATATTTCCTACCCGGTTGATGAAGCCATCATTGATTATCCTTCTCTGCATTCGGTCCGATCCACCGCCAAAAGCACCACCTACAGCGCGACCATCATCGCCATCCGAAAAGATATTGTTCTGGACTATCTGGCCCTCATCAAACAGGCCGGTTTCATGCCCGAGGCCATCGATTTTTCCGTGAACGCGCTGATACGTTTGCATCAATATCTCCAGGGCCCTATCGACAACCTCATCAGTCTTTGCAACATCGGAACAACCAAAAGTATTTTGTCCGTGGTGGACCGGGACCGGGTTCTTGCCCGGCGTCATATTTCCTGGGGCATACAGACCATTTATCAAAAAGTGCTTTCCAACATGGAATTTATTGACTCGCAGGACAAAGTTAAATTTCTGCTGAAAAATTGCGGTCTTGTCCATGATGTTCGGGACCCCCTTCTTGCCGCCGGCCAGTCTTCGGATGAGGAGGTCTCCAGTGACAGGGAGCGCATTGTTTATCAAATCATCGCCCCTTATATTGATGAGCTGCTCTATGAGTTTCATCATTTAACCGGTTATGTCAGATCGGAACATCCCGATGCGCGTCTGGATCACATTGATATCTACGGTGAAGGCGGATGGATTCGCGATCTGGATCAATATCTTGAAAAACGACTCGATATTTCCACCCGGCTATTGAATCCGCTGGCGGAAATGCCTTTGATCGACGACGCAATATTACCGGACAGGACCGAAGGCTATCCCTTTGCTATGGCCTTGGGACTGGCCATGCGAAAAGTGCCATGGCTATAAACGAAGTCAACCTGATTCCATTTGAGTTTCTTTCCCGCCGGAATTCAATCCGGCATCTTTACCTGTGGACCGGTTGCCTGCTGATCTGCCTCGGAATTGTTTTCGGTGTCTATACTTATCAGGTCCGCATGGATCTGACATCTCAAAGCCCCTTTAAAAGACTTCAAGAGACACACACCGACACAGGAAGCATCGTGGCTGAAATTAAAAAGCTGCAGGACGGACTCGCCCAGGTAGACAAGCAACAGACTTTCGTCAACACCCTGACAAAGAATTATTCTTACGCGCTGTTGATTTCGAAGCTGGCGGAACTGTTGAACGATCAGACATGGCTTACCGCTTTTGATGTGGGAAACAGCCAGACGACATCGGCCGACACCCGTTTGAAGTTAAACGGCCTTTCTTTTTCGAACGAGTACCTGGGGAATTTTTTAAACAATCTTTCCAAAGACCCTTTTTTTAAAACAACGACCTTAAACTCTGTCCGGGAAATGATCCAGCCGGGTTCAAAGGAAACCGGCCTTGTCAAATTGATTGTTTTTGAAATTGAATGTACCCTATGATTGACGGCCCGGTAAAAGGTCGGATTTGAAGAACCCATGACGCTTTCCATTAAAAAAATAGATGTCGTCTGCCTGGTGAGCCTGGTCGCCGTGGTAAGTTTAGCCGGTTATTTTGCGGCCAGCCGGATCATCAAGCAGAAACGCCAGGTCCAGCAGGAGAACGCACTGCTCAGCAGAAAATTAAACGAAATGAACATGGCGAAAAGCAGCCTTCAGGAAATCAGAAAAGTCTTCGATGCCACCACTGCGGAATTAAAATCTTTTAACGACAGGATTCCCGAAGCCGGCAAATTCGGTGATTTTTTAAAACAGCTGGATTTACTTTTACAACAAAGAACCATTGCGCTGCTCAGCCTGAACCCTTTTCCCGCGGAAAAAAAGGACAGTTACCGTAAAATACCGATCCACCTCACGCTGGAGGGTTCTTTTATCAATATCTATCGTTTTCTTTATGATCTTGAAAAATTAAACCGGCTCGTGGTGATGGAGAAAATGAGCATGTCCAGAACTGACAGGGACAACCTGTGCCGGGTTACCCTTTACGCCGGCGTTTTCGAACGCAACTGACGTTATGGAAGATAAAAAGAGCGAAAAAGTTAAAACCTTCATCGTGATCGGGCTTGCCGTCCTGATGGTGGTGCTGGCCTATTTCCGTTTCTTTCATGGGAAATCCAAAACCAGAGTCACACCGCGGCCGCCCGCGCCGGTATCGGCTACATCCGCCCTTCCCACGGTGGCCGTAAACGTTCCCGCCACCCCCGGCAGTTCCCACCTGACGGGCAAGATGCCCGACAAGCCGCTTTCAATGAATATCCGGGATATTTTTTCTCCCATGACGGCTTTTATCCCCCTTGAAACCAAGAAAGAAAAAGCAGATCCGGACACAAAAACCCAAGAGCCCCCAAAACCCCTGACCCAATTGAAATTAATGGGCACCATCGTCGAAGGTGAAAATCCCATGGCCATTATCAACGATCAGTTTGTTCGTCCCGGGGACCAGATCGGCGGATACGAAGTGACCAAGATCGATAAAAGCAGCGTTCACCTGAGGGTTATCGGACAGCCCGAGATTCAAAAAGTGTTGGATTTTTCGGAATAATAGCTTATATATAACCTTGCCATAAGGGGATACAGGTTCTATGACGAGTTTTATGGGCTTTATCAAAGGATTGGAATGAGATCATCTCCGGTTAAGGCGGTTATTTTAGTGCTTTTTATTGCAGGTCTGTTTCAGACCGCAGAACCTTTTTCCCCGCCACCTGAGGTGTGGGCCGCCAACCCGGTGATTCTTAAAACCCTCCGGGGTGGAAAACATAAGGACTATTTCTCCATTGTTTTTCAGTTCGATAACGACTTCAAAGTTGAAAAACCGGTGATCCGCAATAAAGAGCTTATCTTTAATCTGGAAAACGTCGTAACCACTCTGAAACCTTTCCGGCAGTACAGCACCTTCAGCTCGTGGGTTCGCCTTAAGCCTTCCGGCGAGAAATTGAACGTTCGCATCGGTCTGCCGGAAGATTTATCAAAATTAGGCTATCTGTACCTAACAAATCCCTATCGGCTGGCGGTCAACCTGTACCTCAAGGAGAAACCCGGTAAAGCCCCTGAAGCCCCCGGCAGGACGGTAAAGACACCTCCCCCGCCCCCGGACAAAACATCACCGGCGGTGCCTGCCCCGCAAAAACCCACACCGGATACAAGCACATCCGCGCAGCGCCCACCGGCCAAAGCTCATCCGCAGGAACCAAACAGCCTGATTACGCTAAATTTTCGTGATGTGGATATCCGGGAGCTGATTTCAGCCCTGGCGTTAAAGCGGGAAATCAATGTGGTCATGTCCAACGAAGTCAGCGGCAAGGTATCCGTTCATCTGTACCAGATGACCCTGAAGGAGGCGCTGGACGCCATCACACTGGCCGGCGGGTATGCCTATTATAAACATGATGACCTGTACTACATATATAAACCCAAAACCCCCCAGGACCCGAATGCCAAAAATCTGCAGATACAACTCTTCAAGTTAAAATACGCCTCCACCGAAAAGCTTCAGGAGGTGATTCAATCCATTGGCGGCATCGGAATGATAAAAATCCATGACGCCTCCAAAACGATCATTGTGGAAGATACACCGGAGAATATCGCCAAGATTCAAAAGATCATAAAATTCTGGGACCAGGTTCCGCGCCAGGTGATGATCGAAGTGAAGATATTAAAAGTCACTCTGACCGACAACATGGATCTGGGGGTCAACTGGAATCAGCTCCTCGGTGATCTCACACTGGCAACCGGGGGCTTAAGTTCGGCAGTCCTGCCGACATTGGCGAACCCGGGCTTATCCCCCCTGCCCTCTGACGGAAAGGGGTTGTTTGCCAATATCATCACCGGAAGGGGCACCAACGCCCAGTTTGCCGCGGCGCTCAACTGGCTGCAGACCATCACGAATGTGGAGACCCTTTCCACTCCCAAGATACTTGCCGTCCATGGCAAACAGGCCAGGGTCCAGGTGGGCGGGCAGCAGGGATACCAGTCACAGAGCCTCACGGCCGAAGGAGGCGCCCGGACCGCGGAAGTTAAATTCATCGACACCGGAACGATTCTGGACATCACCCCTTTTATCGACGATTCCAATAACGTGCTGCTTCAGGTAAAACCCAGTATCCGGTCCGCCGATATTTCAGCATCGGGCATCCCGGTGGTAACCGCCACTGACGTCTCCACCGAATTGATTGCCAAAGACGGCGAAACCGTTTTTATCGGCGGCCTGATCGAGGGTACCAAAACCAAAACCCGCACCAAAATTCCCTGCCTGGGGGACATACCGCTCTTGGGACTTCTTTTTGGCACATCCAACAGAGGAATAGATAAAAAAGAGCTGGTTATTCTGATCACCCCCCAAATTTCCGATATCGGAAGAAGAACCCCGGATCAGGAGGAGCCCCAGGAAAAAGTAAAACAAGCGGATAAAACCTTTAAAGAGGAGCCCCTTCCTTTGCTGAAAAAGCTTATAGAACTCTCCCCGTAATATTGACGGTCTCGTAACAAGGTTTAAATTCAAGACGCGCAAATTTCGTGCGATGAGGCGTACTTTTCGTACGCCGCAATCGCAACGGAATGCAGCGCAATGCAGAAGTTGGCCTTTTTTACGAAACCGTCAAAATTAATCCTTGAATAAATACACCTTTTCCCTGTATATCCAATCCGAAATGGAAAAAGAAACCGAACAAATCCAGCGGAAAGATCTGATTGCCGACTGGCAGTCTCTCATGAGAACATTTATCAGACCCGAAGACGATGCCTCCAGGTCCACCCTGATTAAATACATGGAACAAATCCTTTTCGGTCTGAACGATTTTCTTAAAAAACACGTGGGCATCACCGAGGAAATCAGCCTCAAAGAGCTTTCCGAAAAATTTACCGAATCCCGCATCAATAAAAACCCGGAAAAAAAACTCGCCCAGGTCATCACGGATCTGATCGAAAATATTGCGCCCCATGCTGTCAATGTGGCTTCGCCCTATTTTGTCGGCCATATGACATCGGCCATTCCATTTTTCATGGTTCATCTGAAGACCATCGCGGCGGCACTGAATCAGAATGTGGTGAAACTGGAAACTTCAAAGGTGGTTTCCATCGTCGAAAAACAGGTGCTGGCAAAAATTCACCGGCTGATTTACGGCAAGAGCGAAGAATTCTACCAGGAACATGTCCAGAACGCCCAGACCGCTCTCGGATGTTTTACCGAGGGCGGCACACTGGCAAACGCTACCGCCTTGTGGGTCGCCAGAAATGCCTTGTTTCCCCCGAAAAACGGCTTTAACGGGATTGAAAAAGAAGGATTAAACGCCGCTTACCGGGCCTACGATACCACCCGATGCGTTCTGTTCGTATCGAAGCTGGGGCATTACTCCTTTAAAAAAGCCGCCGGCCTTCTGGGAATCGGCAATCAGAATATCATTGAAATCGACATGGATGAAAACAACCGGATCCATATCGAATGCCTGCGTAAAACCATTAAGGAAATTGCTCCGAAAAGCGGGAAAACCAGAATCATGGCCATTATCGGCATTGCCGGCGCCACGGAGACCGGAACGGTGGACCCCTTTGGCAAATTAGCCGAGATTTGCGCTGAAAACAACGCTTACTTTCATGTGGACGCTGCATGGGGCGGGCCCACGCTGATGTCTGAAAAATACAGGCACCTGCTCGGGGGCATCGAACTGGCCGACTCGGTGACCATCGACGGGCATAAGCAGTTCTACATGCCCATGAGCTGCGGCATGGTTTATTTTAAAAGTCCGACAATCATGGACAACATCGCCTATCATGCCAGTTACATCAACCGGCCCGGTTCGGTGGACCTGGGGATAAAATCCATTGCAGGCTCCAGGGAAGCCTCCTCGCTCATTCTCGACAACGCCCTCAAGATCATGGGCACCCAGGGATATGCCCTGCTCATTGAACATGGGATCGAGACTACGCGCGAGTTTGCACAAGAAATCAGCAGGCGCCCTGACTTTCAGCTTGTCACGCGGCCCGAGCTCAATATCCTCACATATCGTATCTGCCCGGAATCCATGCAAAAAAAGCTTTTACAGGCCGATGCCGCGGAAAAAAGAACGATGAACGACCGGTTGAACAGAATCAATACCCGCGTGCAGAGAAAACAAAGAGAAGCCGGAAAAAGTTTTGTTTCCAGGACGACCTTAAGATTCGGCAAAGATCCCAGGGACAATATGGTGGTCCTGCGTGCAGTGATCATGAGCCCTTTGACCAGCATTGAGATCTTAAAGGACATCCTGGATGAGCAGGAAGAACTATTTAAGCGGCTGTAATAAACTAAAATGAAAATCGCCCAATACCTTGATGAGACGGGCATTCACCTCGGAAGGGTTGAAGACCACCGCCTTTTCCCCATGGACTTTGACGGTGACATGGTCAGTTATCTTGAAAACGGCGCCGGGACCCTCACCTGCCGAATCCCGGTCGCCCTGGACGGGGTCACACTGGCGGCACCGGTAACACGGCCTTCCAAAATCATCGCCGTGGGGTTAAATTATAAAGATCACGTCGTTGAAAACAAGGTTGAAACACCGGAGACCCCCCTGCTTTTTGCCAAATTCCCCACCAGCGTGACCGGTCCGGGCAGTCCGGTTCAATGGTCCGCGAGCGTGACCCGGAAAGTGGATTATGAGGCGGAACTTGCCGTGGTGATCAAGAAGAAAATTTACAACTGCCCTGAAGACAAGGCGCTGGAGGCGGTCTTCGGTTATATGTGCGCCAACGACGTCAGTGCAAGGGACCTCCAGTTCGGTGACGGGCAATGGGTCCGGGGGAAATCCCTGGACACATTCTGCCCGCTGGGGCCCTGGATCGTCACGGCCGACGAGATACCGGACCCCCAGCAGCTGAAAATAACATGCCGCCTCAATGGCCGGCTGATGCAGCAGGGCCATACCGGATCGATGATTTTCAAGGTTTCCCGACTGATCAGTTTTATTTCCCGGCACATCACGCTGCTTGCCGGGGATGTTATTCTCACCGGAACACCCAGCGGCGTCGGCGCCTTTCGCAAACCATCCATTTACATGCAGGACGGGGATGAGGTGACCGTCGAGATTGAAAAGATCGGCCGCCTGACCAACATCTGCCGCGTCGTTTAATTAAATTATAAATCAGTTTACGGTTGCCGGTTTACGGTTACCGGTTAAAAAACAGACCGTAGAGGAGGATTATGGGGTCCTCTTTTGAAGATTTGGAAGTTTGGAAAAAATCTTGCAGGTTATCCGTGCGTCTTTATAAATTATTAAAAGATTGCCGGGATTACGGAATGAAAGATCAAATGCTGCGCTCATCCATATCCATTCCATCAAATATTATTGAATAAACCGTAAACCGGCAACCGTAAACCGTAAAAGGTTACCTTATATTTACCCCACTTTTCTTTTCCGGAGGACAACGAGGGTTCTTTCGGCCTTAAGATAAGGCAGCCGGTACCTGTGAAATTCCAGCCAAAAAGGGCTGCCGTGCGCAAGGGGCAGTTCCGGGCGGCCACTGGCATTTGACCCTGATACGTCCATTTTGTCCTGCTGCATTTTTCCCTGAAACGCCACAATCATGCCGTCAGACGCCAGCAGGGGCAGCGCCAGGGCGGTAAAAGTTTCCAGCGGGGCAAGCGCCCGGGCGGTAATGATCTTGAATACATGTTTACCCGAACCGTCCCTGGCCAGGTCTTCGACCCGCACCTGCCGCACTTCAATATCCTTAAGATTCAAATCTCGAACCACCTGTTTTAAGAAACTGACCTTTTTCCGCGCTGGGTCAATCAGGGTGCATCTTACATCCGGCCGCATGATTTTAATGGGAATTCCGGGGAACCCCCCCCCGGACCCCACATCCAGCAGGGTCGCGCCGGATGGAATCATCCCGATGGGCACAATAGAGTCAAGGTAATGCTTGATGGCCATTTCAAAGGGGTTTGTTATTGCGGTGAGATTGATTTTCAGGTTCCAGCGCAGCATTTGCTCGGCATGGGCGGCAAACTGGTCTGCCTGCTGCTTTTCAATCCTGATGCCCAGTTCTTTTCCACCCTCCCGGATCAGTCTTTTCCATCGGACCGACCCGATATCCAGTAAATATCCTGGCCCTGAAGACCAGGCTTTGGTTGTCCCCAGAGGGGATTTGCTTGGTTGGAAGTTCATTGTATGATTGAAATTACAAATATCAAATTACAAATACCAAACAATTTCCAATGACCAAAATCCGAAAATCCAAACAATGTCTCGTACTGGAAGATTTGGGTCATTGAATATTGGAATTTGAGATTTGTTTGTAATTTGGTGCTTGGAATTTGCAATTTTAGACCCAAAACGCCATGCCAGAACCATTTATCCCTCACCTGGCCCAAAGGACCAGGCTTTCTATGTTGGAGTAAATCACTCAAACGGCCTCATCTTTTTCGCTTTGCCGCTGCCTGCAGCAGGCTGCAGGGAAGGCGCTCCCGGTTGCGGTTCAACGGCATCATCAAAACGCATTACTATTTCATGATCATTCCGGCCCGCACCGGAAAATTTTGCATGGGGATACCTTTTTTTAAATATATAAAGCATGGGAGCATTGGCTTTCAGTACGGTGGCCATAAACTCCATATAATTGTTTTCCTTGGCAATTTTTTCCAATGCCGAAAGGATGTAAGATGCAATTCCCATGTTCTGGAAATCATCGTGGACCACAAAGGCAATCTCAGCCTTTTTCTCGTCCAGGGCGGCATAGGACCCGATTGCCACGATTTCCTTGTGCCCGCCTTTCTGCACCAGGCCGATAATGGACATATTGTTGCGGTAATCCACGACCGCCCATTGTTTCTGGATGACTTCGTGGGTGAACAGTCTCATTTTGTAAAAAAATCTGGAATATATCGTCTCTTCCTGCAGGGAGTAGAAAAAATTCCTGTAACCGAACTCATCCGACGGGAGAATGGGCCGGAACATCACGGTCTTGCCGTTTTTCAGTTTCAGGGTGCTTTTGTAATTTTCCAGAAAAAGCAGGTCTTCCGTGGAAGGCGGGATTTGATCGGCAAAAATCAAATGATGCCTTTTCGCGGCCCCGATGAGCGATTCGCGGAATTTGGGGTGGGCGATCTGGGCCAGCTCCATCACCCGCTGGTACAATCCTTTGCCCTTGAGTTCCGCGATGCCGTATTCAGTTACCACGAAGTTCACATCGGCGCGGGTGGTGGCCACACCGGCGCCTTCACTCAGATGGGATACGATACGGGAAACCGTGCCGTTTTTCGCGGTGGAAGGAAGGGCAATGATTGAAAATCCTCCTTTGGACATGGCGCTGCCGCGGATAAAATCCACCTGATCCCCGATGCCGCTATAAATGAGATAGCCCATGGAATCCGTGCAGATCTGGCCGGTCAGATCCACTTCCAGGGCTGAACTGATGGAAATCAGATTGTCATTGCGGGCAATCGAGACCGGGTCGTTGACAAATTCGGAAGATTGAAAATAAAAAACCGGATTGTCGTCAATATAATCGTAAAGCTGCTCGGACCCCATACAGAGGGATGCCAGGACCCTTCCCGGTATAAAGGTCTTTTTTTTGTTGTTGACGACATTGCTTTGCATCAGGGACAAGAGTCCGTCGGTGATGACCTGGGTATGAATCCCCAGGTCTTTTTTATGGCTCAAATATTGCAAGATCGCATCGGGCAGATGGCCGAATCCGATCTGGAGGGTGGAGCCGTCATCCACAAGCTGGGAAATGTAGTGACCGATCCGCCGGGTGATATCATTGTCTTTGATAACGGGAATCGACTGCAGCAGGGGTTCATCTTTCAGGACGATAAAATCGAGCTCATCCACATGGACAAAAGTGTCCCCCCAGGTCCGGGGCATGCTTGCATTGACCTGGGCGATCACCAGCTTGGCATTTTCCATCCCGGACCGGGTAATATCGATGGAGACCCCCAGGCTGCAGTAGCCGTACTTGTCCGGCGGGCTGACCTGGACCAGAGCCACGTCCAGGCCGATAAACTGGCTCGAAAACAGCCGGGGTATCTGGGAAAGATAGGCCGGGATGTAGTCGATTTTACCTTCGAAAGCCGCTTTCCGCATGCTCCTGCTGACAAAGAAAAGTTTCAGCAGGAACCGTTTCAAAAAGGACGGGGAATCCATATATTCCGACAGGGTGATGGAGAGCATCTGATAAATCATGATGTCCTGAAGGGACATGTCATCCACCATGGCCCGGATCAGATGCTGGGGTTCGCCGCATCCGGTCCCGATGAAGACCCGGCTGCCCCGTTTTATTTTTGACATTGCCGCGCTCGCACTCATCAGTTTTTTCGGGCAATGATCATGTAGCCACGTTCGATAGTCCATCCCGCTCCCCTCGTCGATGCATTCGTAAAAAGTCAGATTTCAGACGGTTTCGTATTCATAGCGTTACTTTTTGGATATATCATGTTATTGTTATGCAATTGAACTCAAGTTTGTTGTCTATTTCACATGAAAAGCATTATTTAGTCAAGATATCCTTCTGTAAAAACGAGAACAAATTAACTTGACTAATTTAAAATATTGTTTATAATAAGGCTGTAAAAAGTTGAGTTTCACCACTTTGAGATCCCTCATCGGGTCTGCTTTGCCCCATGAGGGGTTTTGTTATTTTATCCCAAAAAGGAAGACAGGCATTGAATTATCACATAGAAAAAGTAAGAAATATTGGCATCAGCGCCCATATTGACGCCGGCAAAACCACGCTGACCGAAAGGATCCTCTATTACACCAAGCGCATCCACAAAATCCATGATGTTAAAGGCAAGGACGGGGTGGGCGCCACCATGGACTTTATGGAACTGGAAAAAGAGCGGGGCATCACGATTACATCGGCGGCCACTTTCTGTGAATGGCTGGGCCATAAGGTCAATATTATCGACACGCCCGGACATGTGGATTTTACCATCGAAGTGGAACGGTCACTCAGGGTTCTGGACGGCGCCATACTGGTCCTGTGCTCGGTCGGCGGCGTGCAGTCGCAAACAATTACCGTGGACCAGCAAATGATAAGATATCATGCACCCTGCATTGCTTTTATCAACAAGTGCGACCGGAGCGGGGCCAATCCCTTTCGTGTCATTGAACAACTTAAAAACAAACTGGGCCACCATGCCGTCGCCATGCAGATTCCCATAGGACTGGAAAACGATTTTACCGGCCTTATCGATCTGGTTACCATGAAAGCGCTCTATTTTGACGGAGATAACGGCGAGGTGGTCCGGGTGGAAGAAATCCCCGAAAAATATCAGGCGGACGCGCTGGCAAAACGAGAGCAGCTCATCGATGCGGCTTCCATGTTTTCGGATGAACTGGCCGAAGCTGCCCTGGAAGACCGGGTGACCGAAGATCTGATCATTGCAGCCGTACGAAAGGCGGCCCTGACCCGCAGCATCATACCTGTTTTCATGGGTTCCGCTTACAAAAACAAAGGGATTCAACCGCTGCTGGATGCCGTTACGGCCATTCTCCCCAACCCTTCCGAGGTGAAAAACCTGGCGCTGGACATGGAAAAGGACGAAGAACCGGTGGTTCTGTTGAGCGATGAAAAGAAAAGACCCACGGTTGCCTATGCCTTTAAACTGGAAGACGGCCAATACGGCCAATTGACCTACATCCGGCTGTACCAGGGGAGCCTGACCAAAGGAGATTCCATTTTGAACGTCCGGACCGGCAAAAAAGTAAAAATCGGCAGGCTGGTCCGGATGCACGCGGATAAAATGGAAGATATTGACCGGATATCCGCCGGGGATATCGGCGCGCTCTTCGGGATCGACTGTGCTTCCGGCGACACCTTCGTCACCCCGGGCAGCAGTCTGACCATGACCTCCATGTATGTGCCTGAACCGGTTATTTCGCTGTCCATCGTTCCGCAGGATAACTTATCCCAGACGAACATGTCCAGGGCCCTGAATCGATTTACCAAGGAAGACCCCACCTTCAAAACTTTTGTCAACGAAGAAACCGGCGAAACCATCATTTCCGGAATGGGGGAGCTGCATCTGGAAGTCTATGTCGAACGCATGCTGCGCGAATTCAGCGCCAAGGTCACCACCGGCAGACCCCGGGTGGCTTACAGGGAGACCATCTCTCAAAAGGGTGAATTTAATTATATCCATAAAAAACAAACCGGCGGCGCCGGGCAATTCGCCAGGATTGCCGGATATCTGGAACCCCTTACAGGTGAAGATTTTGTCTTTGAAAACCGGGTTGTAGGCGGTAAAATTCCCACCCAATTCATCCCTTCATGTGAAAAGGGATTCAAAAATTGCCTGGCCAAGGGACCCTTGATGAAACTTCCGGTTACCGGGGTCAAGGTTTCGATCCATGACGGCGCGTATCACCCGGTGGATTCCTCCGACATGGCCTTTCAGGCCGCCGCCCGTGGCGCCTTCCTCCAGGGTTATGCCAAAGCCAACCCGATCATTTTAGAACCCATCATGAAGGTGGTGGTGGAAACACCGGTGGAGTTTCAGGGCCCGGTGATGGGTTCCTTAAACCAGCGCAGGGCCATGATTGTCGGTTCCCAGGACGAAGGGCATATGTGCGTTATTGAAGCCCAGGCGCCCCTGGCGGAAATGTTCGGCTATACCACCATACTGCGGTCCATGACCCAGGGCAAAGCCCAGTTTTCCATGGAATTCGCCATGTACCGGCAGGTGCCCCGGCACATTGCGGAAGAATTGATAAAAAATGCCGCCGAGAGCCACAAGAAATAACTCTCCCTGCCTGCCGTCAACGAAAAGAGTGTCACAACACGAACCTTTTGAGGAGGAAATTCTAAAGATGAATAATACAGAAATTATCCTTCAAAATCCTTTACGGATCATCGAAGATGAAGATGGAAACATGCTGTCCGCGAATTCTTTCGGCGCCGTTCTGGCACGGGCCGGCATCGGCAAAACAGCATTGTTGGTGCAGCTTGCCCTGAATACATTATTAAGAAAAAAAAATGTGCTCCACATCAGTTTGAACGACCCGGTTAACAAAGTCACCTTGTGGTATGAGGAAGTTTTCACCCATTTGGTCAACCGCCTGGAGGCAAAGGAAATCGCTAAGATCTGGGAATCCATTTTACCCCACCGGTTTATCATGACCTTCAATGTAGATGCGTTCAGCGTCCCCAAACTGGAAGAGCGGCTGAACGATCTGGTGCAGCAAAATATATTCTTCCCCGATATGATCGTTCTGGACGGACTTAACTTTGACAACCCGGCGGCAGCAATCCTTGAGGAGCTAAAAGCACTGGCCGTTAAGCACACCTTAACTGCGTGGTTTTCGGTTCGGGTTCACCGGCACGATATACCCGGTCCTTCAGACATGCCTCCTTTCTTTGAACAGATCATGGACCTGTTCGAAGTGATCATCCGGTTAAAGCCCGCAGAAAAAGAAGTCTATGTAAAAATATTAAAAGGGAAAACTTCCGGCGCGGCACAACCGCCATTGATATTGGATCCCTCCACCATGCTGCTCATCAAAAAATGATTATTTGTGTTGACATGGATACTTTTTTTTTGTATTAGGCGCTAAGAAATGGCTGTTTGCTTGATATTAACCATCAAAGGAGGGGAAAACCATCATGACAAAAGCAGAAATAATCGACCAGATGGCATTGGACGCAGGAATTTCCAAGAATGCAGCCGCTGCGGCGCTGGGTTCCTTTATGGACTCGGTAACCAAAACGCTCAAAAAAAAGGATGGTAAGGTTACCATGGTTGGATTCGGCACATTTTCAAAATCCCGTCGTAAAGCCAGGCAAGGACGGAATCCCCAAACCGGCGCGGCAATTAAAATCAAAGCCTCCAACGTGGTCAAATTCAAGGCGGGCAAAAAGCTTAAGGACGCGGTATAATTATCCACCTACTGTGTGAGATCTTTGCCTGAACCGCGACAGCCTACCCCCCCGCAGCTTTGCTGCGGGGGGGCTTTTATCATCTGACACGCGATATGGCACAACGTATATGCATTTCTGTGCAAAGATCTCAATACATGATACTGAATCCTTTCAATTGCCCCGTATATCTTTCCGGCTCCGGGGAAACCTGGTCCACCCGGGCTGAGGGAGGTCCCTTTCTGCACCATTCGAGCAGCTGGTGTACGCGGGACGTTTCTGCTTCGAATACGGCTTCAACGGTTCCATCCGCCCGGTTTCTCACCCACCCGGCCACACCATACTTTTCTGCAGCCCGCCGGGTTTCCATCCGGAAATAGACCCCTTGAACCTTGCCGCTGATAATCACATGGACCCTTGTCATCTCTTCCATAATTACTCCCGGGCTTTACTACGATCGTAATAAATGTATAGATCCCTAAGGTAAATCACGGCTCAAGATGTCGATGAATGCCTTCTCGTTGATGACCGTCACCCCCAGCTGCACCGCCCGGTCGAGTTTGGCACCGGCGTCCTTGCCGGCAACCAGATAATCCGTATTCCGGCTGACAGAGCCGGTGACTTTGCCGGACAAGGCCTCAATCCTTTTCCTTGCGGCATCCCGGGACATGGTTTCCAGCGTTCCGGTTAAAACGAACACCTTTCCCTGCAGTGTGTCTTGTTTCTGCGCGGAACCGGAAAGGATGGCAACCCCGCCGTCCATCAGACGATCAATCATTTCACGATTTTCATGTTGCTGGAAAAAGCGCGCCACACTTTCCGCAATCACCGGTCCGATGCCCTCGATCCCCTCGATCTCATGGTGCGGTGCGGCTGAAAGCCGGTCCATACCGGGAAAGGCACGGGCCAGAACGTCCGCCACGTGTTCCCCCACATTTCGGATACCCAAGGCATAAAGAAACCGCTGAAAAGATATCGTTTTTCGATTTGTTATGGCCGCAATGATATTTCTGGCAGACTTCGGCCCCATGCGCCCCAGAGGCGCCAGCATATCCTCGGTCAGGTAAAATATATCCGCACAGGAAGAAATCATCCCCCGGTCGACAAGCTGCTTGACCAGTTTATCCCCCATGCCTTCAATATCAAAGGCATTTTTCGACGCAAAGTGTTTGATTCGTTCTTTAATCTGAGCCGGACAACTGATATTCAGACAGCGGGTGGTCGCCTCCGGTTCCTGGCTGTCATTACGTTTAAGCCGGACCGTGTCCGACCCGCACGCCGGGCAGTTTGCCGGCATGACAAATCTTCTTTCCGTTCCGTTACGGGTCGAAGTGATGACTTTTACGACCTCGGGAATTACGTCCCCTGCCCTTTGCACGAAAACACTGTCTCCGACCCTGATGTCTTTTCTTTCGATTTCATCCATATTATGGAGGGTGGCGCGGCTGACGGTGACCCCGCCGACATTTACTGGCGCAAGGTGGGCGACCGGCGTTATCGCCCCCGTGCGGCCCACCTGCACCTCGATGTCCAGGATTCGGGTAGTTTCCTGCAGGGCTTCAAATTTAAAGGCAATGGCCCACCTGGGACTTCTGGAAGTCGCCCCCAGCCTTTGCTGGTATAATAAACGGTCCACCTTTACGACAACGCCGTCAATTTCGTAAGACAGCTCATGACGCTTTTTGCCGATATATTGATAATATTCCATGGCCTGTTGGATAGTAATCCGCGGCTGAATGTCCGGATTTATTTTAAAGCCGAGTTTTTTCAATGCGACCAGGCATTCCCAATGGGATTCATAATAAACATCATCCACCCGACCGATGCCGTAGATAAATATATCCAGAGGGCGTTGTGCCGTAACGCCCGGGTCCAATTGCCGCAGGGACCCTGCGGCCGCATTTCTCGGGTTGGCAAACACCGGCAGACCCAGGCCCGCCCGGTCCTTATTTAACTTCTCAAAATCTTTCCGGCGGATAAACACTTCCCCCCGGACCTCGAGAATTGAGGGAACAGGCCGGATGTTGTCCTCCTGCATCACCAGCGGAACCGAACGGATCGTTCTCACGTTGGATGTGACCAGTTCACCGGTGATGCCGTCACCCCGGGTGGCGGCGGATACCAGCCTGCCGGCTTCATACACCAGTTCCACGGCCACGCCGTCGACTTTGGGTTCGGCGGTATAAACCGCCTGATCCTCCAGGCCCAAAAGTTTTCTGATGCGCTGATCAAAAGCGATCAGGTCCGATTCCTGAAACCCGTTATCCAGGCTCAGCATCGGCATGGAGTGGCCAACCGTATCAAACCTGGCCAGGGCCGGTCCACCCACCCGCCTGGAAGGAGAGTCCGGGCGGTTCCAGCCCGGCCAGCGCGCTTCGAGTTCCATGAGTTCGCGCATTTTCTGATCATAGGCATGATCCGATATCTCCGGATCATCCAGCACATGGTATCGATAGTTGTGCCAGTGAAGCTCTTTTCTCAACCGATCAATTTTTTCTGCAATTTTGGGATCTACAGGATCGTGCATAAGCTATTGACCACCTCGCTGACATTTTTCCGCCCCTGTTTAAAGCGTTCATCACCGAAACCCGGATGCCATTGAAAGGTCGACAATTCGTCGGATACCACCAGAACCGCCCCCACTTCAACGTGCCGGAACCGGCCTACGGTAAAAAGAGCGGAAAGTTCCATTTCAACCGCCAGCACATCTCTTGCCTGAAAATAGGCCACCTTTTCCCGGGTTTCTCTGAAGATGGCGTCCGTGGTCCAGACAACGCCCTCGTGAAAGGCAAATTTTTTTTTTATTAAACCTGCTTTCAGTTTTCCCAGCAGGTTTTCTGAAGGAAACGTTTCCTGGGTTTGCTCCGGCTGGTAATGCCTGGATGTACCTTCGTCAACAACCGCAGCCGTCGGGACAATGATGTCTCCGATCCGAACTGCGGGAGAAACCGCGCCGCACCAGCCGAAAAAAATTATTTTCCGGGCGCCCATGGCAATAAGATTTTCCAGGATCATCACCGCATAGGGTGCGCCCACCAGCGGCCCGGCTATCGACCAGCTGCCGGAACGCGTATGGCAGACATGCAGCTTGCCCAGGTAAAGATTGAAATCATTTTCTTCCACCCCCTGGAAAAGGGTGCGCAAAATATGGATGTCGCTTTGGCTGCCCGCCATCACCGCAACCGGGCCGATAACCGGAAAACCTTTTCTTCTTGAGGGATTAACAATCGGTTCGTGTCCATCCATCGTCAAGCCGGTCCCGCAAGGTCGGTGAATTCTTCTTTGATTTCATCGATGTTATCGTAAAACCACAGCAGATCTTCAATGGAGAGACGGCCGGCTTTGCGCTGGGATTCTTCTCCGTCCTTTCTTTTGTAAACCCGCGGGCCGATTTGAAGTTTGGGCTCACTTTCTCCGTACTGACAAATCGCAACCACCAGCCCGGTTTCTTCGCACTGCCATTTTTTTAAAACCTTATCTTTTTCCGATTCATAGGCCATGTTATCCTCCGTTGTTTCCCGCCCGTATATTTTATTACGAACGATGGTTGATTTTTCAGGTGTCAGTTATAACAATTAACCGGATAACGGTTTACGGTTCACAGTTTTTTAAGAAACCCCTTTCCCCCTTAACCGTAAACCAATTTAAGCTCCCTCTTTTTTTTCTTAACCGTAAACCGGCAACTGTAAACCGTAAACCGCTGTTTAAGTGGATATTTTTGAAAAATCCGCAATCTGACCAAAAAGGGCTGCGATCCGGGCCAGCAAGGCAAGCCGGTTGCGACGCAGGGCCGCATCTTCGCTCATTACCAGTACGGATTCGAAAAAGGCATCCACGGAATCCTTTAACGACGCGATATCCATCAGCGCCCGGTCAAATTGCCCGACGGCTAAATATTTTTCGACATTGCCGCTGATTTTCCCGTAGGTCTGATAGAGGGCCGATTCAGATTCATGCTGAAACCGATTTTCGGCCACCGGCCCAAAACCATCCCCGCCTTCGACGGGATCCGCCTGTTTGATAATATTGACGATGCGTTTAAACGCAGTCGCCAGTGGTGAAAAATCTGGTTTTGTTTTTAATTTCTCAAGGGCCCGGACCCGATGCCAGACGTCCGGGACTGGATCCGTGGACACGTCTATGACGGCGGAAACCACATCTTTTGAAAACCCTTCTTCCATGAGCAGGTGGGCAATCCGCTGCTTTAAAAAGGCGGCAACTTTCGCTTGGGTGTCCTCACGGGTCAGACACGCCGCGTCACCGTAAAGCTCCAGGCTTTTCTGAATGACGGGGGCCAGGGAAAAGGAGAACCCTTTGTCGAGCATTATCTGAACGATACCAATACCTTGTCTTCTGAGCGCGTAGGGATCCGAAGCCCCGCTGGGAATCAGCCCCGCATGAAAACACCCGCAAATGTTATCCACCTTGTCCGCAATGCCGACCATGGCCCCCGCGAGGGTCCCGGGAAGCGGTCCTCCGGAATAATTCGGCAGGTAGTGCTCCTCGATGGCCGCGGCCACATCCGCAGGCTCTCCGATGATTCCCGCATAGATTCTCCCCATGGTCCCCTGCAGTTTCGGAAATTCACCCACCACATTACAGACCAGGTCCGCCTTGCATAAGGTTGCAGCCCTGGAGGCCTTGCTTTTGATGGAGGATGCGGGCCCCGGCATGTCTGCCCCCAGCATGTCTGTTGCATATTCCACAAGTTTCTGAACCCGGAGCGTTTTGTCATAAAGCGAGCCCAGTTTGGCCTGGAACAGGACGCCCTTTAACTGTTCCAGCCTGGTTTCAAAAGATATTTTCAGATCGCTCTCATAGAAAAACTTTGCGTCGGCCAGGCGCGCTCTGAGCACCCTTTCATGTCCCTTGGCAACCAGATTCATGTCCCTGGCTGATGTATTGCTCACCGCAATGAAATCCGGCATGAGTTTGTCATGGCTGTCAAGAACCGCAAAATATTTCTGGTGTTCGCGCATGGCCGTGATCAGTATTTCGTCGGGCAGATCAAGAAAAGATTTGTCAAATTGACCGGCCACCACCGACGGACACTCAACCAGGTGGGATACGATATGGACCAGTTCATTGTCAGGCAGAATTTTTCCGCCGAGCGCTTTGGCCTTCTCTGCGGTTTCCCGCGCAACAATCTGCTTGCGCTCCTGGATATCTGCAAAAACGCTGGCCCGGCGAAGCTGATCCACGTAACCGGAGGGTTCTGCAATCCTGATTCGCCCTGGGCACATCAGGTGATGACCCTGGACATACCGGCCGCTTTTGACGTTTCCCATCCTGAAGGGAATGATCCGTCTTCCGTAAAGGGCCAGGATGGAATGTACGGGTCTGGCAAATTGCAGGTTCAGATCGGACCAGCGCATGGTCTTTGGAAAAGGTATGGCGCTGACCACCTGGGGTAAAATATTTTTTAAGAGCACCATGGAGGCTTTACCGGCTTCGGATTGGTCCGCGCAGAGATAGGCGCCTTTTTTGGTTTCCGATATTTTTAAACAGCTGACGGGAACGCCGGCCTTTTCGGCAAATTTTTGGGCCGCCAGCGTCGGATTTCCGGAAGCATCAAAACCGATGCGTTCGGGCGGTCCCAGGATTTGCGTAGTCAGCGGCGGTTGCCTTTGGGACACCTGGGACACCTCCACGGCAAGACGTCTGGGGGTCCCGTAGGTGCGACAGCTCCCGTGGGCAATCCGCGCCCCGTCCAATTTCTGCACCAATAGGGTTGACAGGGCCTCCAGCGCCGGTTCGATGTAACCGGCCGGAATCTCCTCGGTCCCGATTTCAAGCAATAGAGTCTCCATATTCATCCTACACGAACAGTTAATTTTGTATTATAAAAACGGATATACTTCCAAATCCAAAGTGTCCAAGGGCCGATCTGTATCTGTTGACGGTTACCGGTTACCGGTTCACAGTTTATTAAGCCCCCTCTTTTTTCCTTAACCGTAAATCGCTAACTGTAAACCGTAAACCAGTTTTCTTAACCGTGAACCGGAAACTGTAAACCGTAAACCGTTACGATTTTCCCAGCAACGGGAACCCCATGGCTTCCCTCTGCTTCAGGTACGCTTCGGCGCAGGCGCGGGTCAGATTTCGTATCCGTGCAATATAGCCGGTCCGCTCAGTAACGCTGATGGCGCCGCGGGCATCCAGAAGATTGAACGTATGAGAGCATTTCAAGCAGTATTCATAAGCCGGCAGGACCAGATCGGATTGAATGATCCGTTTGGATTCGGCCTCATACAGGTTAAAAAGATTCAGCAGCATCTCCACATCGGCCTGCTCGAAGTTATATATGGACTGGTCCACCTCCTGCTGATGGTGCACGTCCTTATAGGTCACATGCGCGTTCCATTTCAGGTCGTACACATTGTCTATGCCCTGCAGATACATGGCGATGCGTTCCAGACCATAGGTGATCTCTACGGAAACCGGGCGCAGTTCAATGCTGCCCGCCAGTTGAAAATAGGTGAACTGTGTGATTTCCATGCCATCCAGCCACACCTCCCAACCGAGGCCGGCCGCACCGAGTGTGGGAGACTCCCAGTCGTCCTCGACAAACCGGATGTCGTGATCCAGCGGTTCGATTCCCAGGACCTTCAAGCTTTTCAGGTACTGCTTCTGGACATCGATAAAAGAGGGTTTCAATATCACCTGAAACTGGTAGTAGCGCTGCAAACGATTCGGATTTTCCCCGTAACGCCCGTCTGTGGGGCGTCTTGAAGGCTGCACGTAGGCAACATTCCACGGTTCCGGCCCCAGCGCCCGCAGAAGTGTTTCCGGATGAAATGTCCCGGCGCCGACCTCCAAATCGTAGGGTTGCATCAACACACAGCCCCTGCCGACCCAAAATTTCTGTAATGACATGATGATATTTTGAAAATTCATTTTCCCCCTCTAAGGACGCGCGCGCCCTAAATCTCTCGCATCAAAAGCACCCCCTGGCGGGCCACCTTCAGTTCGAGCAGCCCGGCAGCCTTTCGTTTTAAAAGTGCCTTCTCCCATCCCGGGCGTAATCTTTGAATATCTTCTTTCTCACCCAGCGCCCAGATGCACCCGCCGCCGCCGGCGCCGGCAAACCGGCTCCCGCAGTTGTTTTCCAGGGCCAAATCCACGAGGGCTACTCCCATGGGATCCAGAACATCGGCGGTCATTTTTCGTCTCAAGGCCAGTTCGGTGTTCAGGGCCCGGACGGCTTCCCTTACATTCATGCTGCCCACAGCTTCGATAAAGGCCTGGGTGCAGGCAATGATCCGGACCCAGATGTCCCGGAATTTACCTGACAGAAACTGTTCCACCCACCTGCCGTTGATATCCTTGGACTCATGGGGTACGCCGCAATAGGCCAATAACAGACAATCTTCTATTTTTTTAAATTTTTTTGCCGGCAGCAGGCTTTTTTTCCGGAATGGCGTGCCCCGAATGTCTGCAGGCCAGTGCCACGCGTGAATGCCGCCATATGCGGCGGCAAGCTGGTCCTGAAGCCCGCAAGGCACCCCGGCGACCCCGGCTTCAATGGCATGGGCAAGCAGCGCAACCTGGGCCCTGGTCAACGGCCGTAAATTTTCCTTCAGCGTTAAAACCCTGGAAAATGCGGCCACCAGAGCCACAGCCGCCGCCGAAGAACCCCCCAGCGCCCCTTTGGGAGGAGAGGCGGATTCAATATGAACGTGAACGCCGTGGGCATTAAAATACGAAGCAACGGCAAACATCAGCCCGACCGGATGCCTGAACGGGGCCGTATGTAGCGGGAATTCAGCGGTCTGAAACCCCCGGGAAGAAACTTTAATCACGCCGTCTTCATAAGGATAGAGGCGGACGACCGTTCTCAAATCCACGGCAATATTAAACGTACATGGAGAAAACTCCCTGAGGGGCAAATAAAATGTACTGATGTCCAGCGTCCCTCCCATGTCAATCCGACAGGGCGCCGAAACGCTGACGGAATGATTTTCCAGAAAACGCGCCAAACCTTCCCGCATCCATGCCCCCCTCATTTCTCTGCTGATCTTATCTGGCGTAAAAATTTAAGACTCCGGGGTTCCTTGCCCAGATGATACGGCACGAAACCCTCCAGCAGGCCCAGTCCTTCCTTGACGGTTTGCGGCGCAAATCTGATCCGGACGGCCTTGTTCAAACCGCCGCTGGCAACCCAGGTTAACTGTTTGATGGTCCCTTTTGAAAGAAAAATCCGCCGGATGGAACCGGTATCGCATTTTTCGCAGACAATCCCTCCCCTTGACAGATCAAATATCACCCTGTTCTGGCGAATCATCTCCGTGTCCGCATGACAGACGCTGCAATGGCCCAGGTTCGGCACCAGACCGGCCAGGGCCATAAATCTGATTTGAAAAATTATGCTCAACGCCGCTTCAGGGGTATTGCCCGCGTCAAGCTCCTTGAGCACGTGGTATAACAAGTGGTAAAGCTGGACCTGCTGCTGTTCGGCCTCCACCCATTCGTTGATCAACTCTGACCAGTAGCTGGCATAAGCTGTTTTTAAAATATGGACCCGGATGTTTGGAAAAGAGTGGCATAAGCTTGCCTCTTTCAGGACCGGCAGTCCGCTGCCGCGACCCAGAGTATAAACCACCTTCAACACACAGAAAAGCTCTAAAATCCCTGAAAACCGCTTGATGCTTTTTTTGGCTGATTTTGCAATGATCGATACTTTGCCTTTATCCAGCGTAAAAAACGTAAGGATCAGGTCAAAATCTCCATAATCAATCCGGCGCAGTGTGATGGCGGAAGTAGAAAAACTGGACATGGCGTCAACCACTCAGAAGGGCTGTGGCAATCATAAAATAGAACGATACGCTGATGATGTCGATCGATGTCGTTACAAAAGGACTGGACGCGACCGCCGGATCAATGTGTACCCGTGCCAAGAGCATCGGCACCAGAGAACCCACCAGCGCCGCGATGGTCATGGAGGAAACCACGGCAATTCCAACGGAAAAAGCAAGGGCCTTGACACCAAACTGGAACTGGGCGACGATGCCCACCAGGGACCCGTAAATCGATCCCAGAATAAAGCCGATAGATAATTCCTTGAAAACAACCGACCAGATTTCCCGGGTGTGTATGCGCCCGGTTGCCAACCCCCTGACCACGATGGAGGAGGATTGCGTGCCGATGTTCCCCCCCATGTTCATGATAACCGGAATAAAGGCCGCAAGGTATATCAGATCGGTTAACGTTTCCTCATAATAACCGATAATGAAAAAGGCGATCACTCCGCCGACGCAGCTGACAAACAGCCAGGGCAGACGAATCCGGGTGCTCCGGGCAATCGATTTTGTTTCAACGAATTCCTCGCCGGCCCCTGCCATTTTTAATATATCTTCCGTCGCTTCTCTCCGGATGATGTCGATCACGTCATCGACCGTGACAATTCCCACCAGCCTGTTTTTATCGTCCACCACCGGAACGGCAAGGATATCGTAATTGGCGACAATTCTGGCCACCTCCTCCTGATCCATATCGGTCTGGACAGACACGACATCGGTAACCATGAAATCCTTCAGCGCCTTATCGGGAGAAACCACCACCAGTTGCCGCAGAGAACTCACGCCCACAAGCCGCTCATACTCATCCACCACATACAGGTAAAACGGCATTTCCACATCCACGTGTTCTTTCTGCAAAGACTTGATCGCTTCGCCTGCCGTTGTATCTTCCCTTAAGGCGATAAAGTCAGGGACCATGATGCCGCCGGCCGTATCATTGTCATAGTAGAGCAGTCCCTCAACTTCTTCAGAACCTTCCTGTTTCATTTTTTCGAGAATGGTGTCGGCCTTTTCCTCCGGCATCCTCTCGATCAGGTCAGCGACATCGTCGGTCGGCATCTGCTCAAATATTTCAACCACATCCTGGACGGCCATGCCCTCGAGGATATCCAGAAAGGTATCACTGTCCAAGGCACTGAAGAGAATGCCCTTCTGTTCTACACTTTCGATCAGGTTGAAAAGTCTGCACTGATTTGAAATCGACAACGTCCTGAAGGCAGAAGTTAAATCTGCAACATGCGCCTTGTTTACGATTTTGGATAAATGCGGTATCGCATTGCGCCTGAGAAGCCGCTTGATACTTTCCACCAGAACTCTCTGTCGATCCACCTGCACGATGCCACCCTGCCTATTTTATAATTTTGATAGCCGACCGTTTGCGGAGGTCTTCCAGCCAGAGTTGAAATTTTTTTTCGACCACCTCATTATAGAGTTTTTCCTCGATCACCTTGGACACTTCCGTTAAAGGCTTTCCAGGGGTCTGCACGATATCCTGAACATAAAAAATCTGGAACCCCTGATCGGTATCCAGCACACCGGTAAACTCACCGGCCTTTACCGACTTAATCGCATCTTGTATGAGCGGAGAAAGCTGGCTGAGTTTGAACATTCCCAAATCACCCCCTGCTGCAGCCGCCGGCGATTGAGAATACATGCGGGCGGCATGTTCAAAACTCTGCCCCTTTTTCAACATCGACAGGACACCTTCCATTTTTTTCATCACCGACAGCTTCTCTTCCTGCAGACCGGAGGCGGGGAGCTTCATAATAATGTGGCGCAGATGATACTTTATTTCCCCCTGATAATCCCGCCTTTCCTCATACTATTTTTTTAAAT
>JAUYIZ010000002.1 GCA_030688615.1 Desulfobacterales bacterium
CTGCGGTTTATATTGGCCTTATCGACGACGAGAACGTCGAGGCCCATTTCAGCCGCGGCCATGGCCGAATTGACGCCGGCCGTGCCCCCGCCGATGATGGCAACATCGGTTTCAATTTGAAAGTCTTCTGCTGATTTCATACCGGTCTCCTCATGCACCCAGCATAATTAATGGAAATTCGATCCGAACCGCATCCCGGGGACAGTCCTGGCGGCAGGCGCCGCAGTGCCAGCATTCATAAGGATAGCGGACATCTACCACGTTGTCTTGCAAAAAAATGACATCCAGGGGGCAGTGCGCATCGCAGATCCCGCAGGCGTTGCATTTCTCATGATCGATCACAGGGGGCATGGGGGTTTCTCCTTCGTCGTTTTTTAATGGGTATTTCTACGCTTTTTTATCTGGAGAAGAACTATCGCCAGAACGCACAGAAAACCGGTGATGTCGGTGATGAAACCGGGTTTGATCAGAAGCAGGGCGGCTGCAAAGAGGACCGATCTTTCAACGGCATTGGTCGGTTCCAGGAAATAACCGATGATGGCCGCCCCCAGACAGATCACCCCGATGACCGCGGTCAGGAACGCCAGGAAGATGTTGACGGCCGAGCCCATCAAAAGCAGGGAAGTGTTGTAAACGAACATGTAGGGCAGCAAAAAGCCCACCAGCGCGAAGCGCCAGGCCGTCCAGCCCGTTTTCATGGGGTCCGTATTTGCGATGGCCGCTGCGGCATAGGCCGCAAAGGACACCGGGGGGGTGACCATGCACAGCATGCCGAAGTAAAAGATGAACAGGTGGGCCGCCATGGGAAGGACGCCCAGATCAATCAGGGACGGGGCCACCGTGGCCGCCAGCAGTACATAGCAGACCACCGTCGGCAGGCCCATGCCGAAAATGAGCGCGGCAATCATGACGATGGGCAGCGCAAGAAACAGCGAACCGGAGGAAAGCGTGATGACCAGGGCGGTAATTTTGCCGCTCAGACCCGTTAACAGGACCATGCCGATGACGATGCCGGCCGTGGCACAGGCACTGGCGACCATGACGCAGTTGTACCCCGTTTTGGCCATGGCCGAAATTATCCTGGCAGGCGTCATGCGGGATTCTTTCCGGAGAAAGCTCATGACCACGGTGGCCAGCAGGGCATAGAGCACGGCGATCCGCGGGGAGTAACCGTAGATTAAAATTACGATCAGAACCATCAGGGGGACAGAGAACATCCATTTGTCCCGGAAAACCATTTTTACGGACGGGATTTCATTTTCCGGCATGCTCTGAATCCCGATTTTAAGCGAATAAAAATGAACCACGCTGTAGATGGCCAAAAAATATAGAATGGACGGGATAAGAGCGGCCTTGCAGACCTCGAGGTAGGCGACCCCCATGTATTCGGCCATGATAAAGGCGGCCGCCCCCATGACCGGAGGCATCAGCTGGCCGCCGGTGGAAGCCACCGCCTCGACGGCCCCGGCCACGTGCGGCTCAAAGCCGATGCGTTTCATCAGGGGTATGGTCAGGGCGCCGGTGGTGACGGTATTGGCCACCGCGCTGCCGGAAATCGTCCCCATCATCCCGCTCACCGCCACCGCGACCTTGGCCGGCCCCCCCCTGCGCCTTCCGAAAAGGGCGCTGGCCAGATCGACGAAAAAGGCGGTGCCGCCGCAGGTTTCAAAAAAGGCCCCGAAGGCGATAAAAAGGTAGATGAAATTGGTCATCACACTTAACGGGACACCGAACATCCCGTTTTTGGACATGAAAAGTGTCGTGGCAATGCGCTCCAGATCATAACCTTTGTGGGAAAAGGGCGCCGGCAGGTATTGGCCCAGGAAACCGTAGGTCAGAAAGCAAAAGGCAATGATGAGCAGCGGCCAGCCCACCACGCGCCGGGTCGCCTCGAAGACCAGGACCAGGGTGACGATGCCGAAAAAAAGATCCCAGTCCGTCGGGTCCCCGACGCGAAAAATAAACTCCCAGTAATCCAGATAGATATAGACGGCAAAGGAAAAAGACAGCGCCGACAGGACAAGATCGACAATGACAAACGGAATGAAATCCGGCTTTTCAGGGTTGAGGGGGTAATGGACAAAGGCCACCGCCAGGGAAAAGGCCAGGAAAACCGCTAAAAGCTGCAATTCCTGCAAGGCCAGGGTGGCCATGGCGTAGATCACAAAGCCCGTACAGCAAACGGCCAGCCATTTCCCCACCAGGGAACGAATCTTAGAATGGATCAGGCCCGGTTCTTCTTCCTGCGTCATTACCCCCTCCGCTTTGACCCCGGTTATTTCTTCAGGCCTTTATCTTTAAAGTATTTCAGCGAGCCGGGATGGAAGGGGTTGCCCAGCTCGGAGGCCATCCACTCCGGCTTGAGGGCCTTGGCCGGTGCGAAGATTTTGCCCATGCAGTCGATATTTTCGACGACGGTCTTGGACAGTTTATAGGCCATGTCATCACTCATGTCCGCATCGGCGATCAACTGGATGCCGTTATCGACCGTCTGAACCTCATAATCCACGCCCTTGAATGTGTTGGGAGGATAGGAGAACGCGCCGAAATAGGGGTTTTTGTCGATGTATTTTGCCCGGTCTTCCTCCAGCCAGGGAATAACCCTGATTTCATGGGTGGCCGTGACCATTTCGGCCAGCTCCTCGGTCAAAAAGGAGGCGTCCACGCTCCCGTCCTTCAAGGCATCGGCCAGGGCGCCCGTGGCCAGGTAAAAGGGTTTGATGTCTTTTTTGTCATCGATTCCGTGAACCGCCAGCTGCATTCTTGCCATGACCCCGATCCCGCCGGTGCCGACCCCCACCTTTTTCCCCCTTAAATCCCGGATCGTTTTGATCGTCGTGTTGCTTTTGAGGGTCGTCCAGATGTTGCCGTTGGGCAGCAGGCGCGCCAGCACCCGGAAATTGACCGTCCCGCTCTTTTTGAACATTTCTGTTCCTTTGGCTGCGAAAAATCCGATCATGGGGGAAATCACCGCCAGATGCATTTTTTTCTTCTGGATGAGCCGGAGATTTTCCACCGACCCTTCCGTGAACTCGGCGGTCACATTGACTTCGGGCAGGTTCTTATTGATACACTGTGCCACCGGAGCCCCGACATTGTAAAAAAAGCCGCCGACGGTCGCGGTCCCCATGGAAAGTTGCGTGACATCTGCATAACCGTTTTCCGGGGGAAGAATCGTCGTCTGGAGGAACAGGGAACAAACCATGACACCCAGGCCGATCCGCAGCGTGTTTTTAATTTTTTTCATCATAGTAGCCTCCTTTGTTGGTTGAAAATCCGGTGCATTTTTGTTGGAAAGGTCTTCCTGTTTTCAAGGGTAAGAGTTTACGTTCTGAAAACCTGAATATAACATGAGCTTGGTTGCGTGCTGCAAGGAATTTCATTCCTGGACCTGAATATGGCAAAAGTGTCCCCGCGTGTCAAGAAATAAACTATATAGTGATATTCTGGAGTTGTCTTTTAAAGTTCAGATGATATAATGAAAATACTCGGTGGATGGTCTGGGGAGTTTTTTTCCCCCAAGGAGCAGCTATGGCAAAACTTTTATGGCAACCTTCCGCAGAAAGATTGAAACAGTCCAACATGTACCGGTTTCTCGAAACGGTCAATAAAGCCCATAACCGGAATTTTACCCAATATGAGTCCCTTTACCAATGGTCGGTTGAAAATATTCCGGATTTTTGGGCTGCCATGTGGGAGTTTGCCGGAATCAAGGCTTCAAAGCCTTATGCGCAGGTCATCGACGACGTGAGCAAAATGCCGGGGGCAAGCTGGTTTTCAGGCGCCCGACTCAACTTTGCTGAAAATCTGCTCCGGTATCGGGATGATCGTATCGCCCTGATTTTCAAAGGGGAGAACCAGGACACCACCCGGATGACCTATGGCCGGCTTTACGAAGAAGTCGCCCGGGTAGCCCTGTCTTTGGCCGATGCGGGCGTCCGGGCAGGGGATCGTGTGGCGGGGTTTATGCCCAATATGCCCGAGACGATCGTTGCCATGCTGGCAGCCACCAGCCTGGGGGCGGTCTGGTCTTCCTGTTCGCCTGACTTCGGCATAAAGGGGGTGCTGGACCGGTTCGGACAGATCAAACCCAGAATCCTGTTTGCAGCCGACGGGTATGTGTTCAAAGGAAAAAAAATCGACTCCCTTGACCGCATGGCCGGCATCTTAAAACATCTTCCCAGCATTGAAACCCTGGTGGTAGTCCCCTATACCGCCAAGGACCCTGACATACGAAAAATCCCCAAGGCCTTGCACTACCGGGATTTCAGATCCGGCAAACAGAATCCGGCCGTGGCATTCAGACAGCTGCCCTTCGATCACCCCCTTTACATCATGTATTCATCCGGGACCACCGGACTTCCCAAGTGCATGGTGCAGAGCGCCGGGGGAATCCTCATCCATCATTTAAAAGAATTGATGCTTCACACGGATGTCAAGCGGGAAGACGTGATATTTTATTTTACCACCTGCGGCTGGATGATGTGGAACTGGCTGACCAGCTCCCTGGGCCTGGGGGCAACCCTGGTTCTCTTTGACGGAAATCCGTTCTTTCCGGACCCGGGGGCGCTGTGGCGACTTGCCCAGGAAGAGGGGATTACCATTTTCGGCACCAGCGCGGGCTATATCACGGCTCTAAAAAATGCCGGTGCCCGGCCCGGAAAGGATTTTGATCTCAAAACGCTGAAAACCATCCTTTCAACGGGCTCGCCCCTGTCCGCGGACGGATTCGAGTATGTCTACCGGGAAGTGAAGGCCGACCTTCAACTGTCCTCCATTTCCGGGGGAACGGATATCAACGGGTGTTTTGCCCTGGGAAACCCCCTGGGGCCGGTATATGCCGGAGAGTTGCAGTGCCGGGCACTGGCGATGGACGTGCGCGCGTTCAACGAGAAGGGGGAACCTGTCATCAACCAGCAGGGGGAACTGGTTTGCAGGGCCGCCTTTCCGTCCATGCCGGTTTACTTCTGGGATGATCCGGACTTTAAAAAATACCACGATGCCTATTTCGGCGTTTTCCCCGGCGTGTGGTGTCACGGGGATTTTATCCAGATCAATGACCGCGGCGGGGTGACGATTTCCGGCAGGTCCGATACCACCCTGAACCCGGGCGGGGTGAGGATCGGTACGGCGGAAATCTACCGGCAGGTGGAGCAACTGGCGGAAATTGAAGACAGCCTCGTGGTGGGGCAGGACTGGAAAGAGGACGTGCGGGTCATCCTTTTTGTTAAGCTGGCCGAAGGCCATGCCCTGACGGAAGATTTAATCGAAAAAATCAAACAGACGATCCGCACCCATACCTCTCCACGGCACGTTCCTGCCAGGATTCTGGCCATTGCCGATATCCCCTATACCCTGAATATGAAAAAGGTTGAGCTGACCGTTAAAAAAATAATTCACAAGCAGCCCGTTTTAAATAAAGACGCGTTAAAAAACCCGGAAGCCCTTGACTGCTATGAAAATCTAAAAGAACTCCAGGATGAGTGAACCGCAGCATTGAGCGAATTCCCTGCGGCCTGCTGCAGGGGGGATTCATTGAGGCAAGGAGATGAGAAATGATCATTGATTCCTATTCACACGGCTATTACGGCAAGTATCTTGATCAACTGGTGGAAGCAGGCGGCGATTTTTTAAAACAGACCCTCGACAGGATTCGCCATATACTGCAAAAAAAGCCTTCCTTGGTTGATATATCCTTGCGCATGAAACTTCTGGACAAGTATGGCATTGACCGGCAGCTTCTGACCACCATCCATACCATGGATTGTAACCTTTTCCCCGGTGATCAGGCCGGCCAGCTGGTAATTGCCAAAGCCGTCAACGAGCATATGGCCAGAATAACCGAGGATTCCAAAGGCAGGCTGCTCGCGGCCGGCAACGTTCCTCTGGCCGATTTCGAAAAGGGCGGCCGGCAGGAAATGGATCGTGCGATTCAGACCCTGGGCTTAAAAGCGGTTATGATTAATTCCAATTTTAACGGGAAACCGATCGACTTGCCGGAGTTTGAACCTTTCTGGGCCCATGCCGCCCAGATGAATGTCCCCGTGTACATCCACCCCAATCATCCGGCGGGTACGACCGACCGGAGCTATGAAGACCAATACGGTCTGATCCACAACTTCGGCTGGCCTTATGAAACCGTTCTGGCATTGGCCCGGCTGGTATTTTCCGGCATTATGGAACGCTATCCCACGTTAAAGGTGGTGTCCCATCATCTGGGGGGCGGCATGATTCCTTTCTTCATGGGCCGGACCAATGAAAGTTACAGCCCCGAAGAACAGCAGAAGTGTTTCGGCCGGGTGTTGCCCCGGCCCCTGGAGGAATATTTTTCCCGTTTCTACTACGACACGGCCGTGGGCGGCAGCGCTCCGGCGGTCAGGTGCGCTTATGAAGTGTTCGGCGCCGACCGGATCATCTTTGCCACGGATTTTCCGCTCGGTCCGGGAACGGGTGAAGACCGTCTGGCACAGTATCCTGAAGTTATCCGGTCGCTGGGCCTTTCCGAGGCGGAAACCCGGGCAATTTTTTCCGGTAATGCCCGACGTGTGATTCATTTAGATTCATAAAAGGAGAAAGGCAATGGAAAATGAAGGTTTTAAGGTGAAAATCCTGGGAGTCAACGGGAGTGCGCGCCACGCGAACACGGAAACAGCGGTCCAGATTGCGTTAAAGGCGGCCGAAGATACCGGATATGCACAAACGGATTATCTCTGCCTGGGAGACTATGATCTCAGGCCCTGTACGGGCTGTATGAAATGCTTTGGATGGCAGGCGCCCGATGACGGCAAAGTGTACTGCCGGGAATTCAATGACGGTTTCGGAGAAATTCTGGAAAGGGTTATGGCTTCCGATGCGATGTTATTCGGCGCGCCGGTTTACGTCATGGGCGTCAACGCCCTATCCAGGGTATTTATGGAAAAGATGCATATGGCCGGCTATTTTTCCGTTACCCCTTATTATGGAAGGCTCACCCACCGGCCGGTGGGGCTTATTACCGTAGCGGGCCAGTCCGGCCATGAGCAGATTTTGCCCCACATGTATGACTGGGCGATCGGGCTGGGGATGATGCCGATGACGGCACCGCCCCGTCCGCCGGATACGTTGCCGGTGACCAGTGTGAATGGCGGTCCGGTGGTGGCCGTGGATGCCAAAAGCATCTATGCCAAAAATGCCATAACCAAGGCGGGCACGAGAACCATTCCGCCGACCCAGGGCAGCAGAAACGAAAGGACCTTGAGAAACCTGGCCAAAAATGTGGTTGAAATGGCCCTGATCGTTAAAGCGGGCAAAGAGGAGCTTGCTAAAAAAGGAATCAAGCTGCCGGAGATATTTTCATTCAAAAAATATTCCGTGAAGCCCAAGCGCGGTTCCTTTGTCGAAAAGCTGATGAAAGAGGGCAAGCTGCAGTATGTTTCGACCAAATAATACCGGAATCTTGCATGAAAATTTAGGAAGATTGTGGGTCGATTCATCCCCGTCCGGAGACGAGATCTGCAACCGTTCACGGTTTACAGCTACCGGTTACGGTTTTAAAAAAAATAGATATTAGAGGAGAAAAATGGGGTCTTCTTTTGAAGATTTAGAAGTCGTGAACGGTTACCGAGATCTATGGCCGTCAGCGTTCCAGATAGATCATCTTGTCTATTTCAGCGTTTAAAAAACAGCGCATGTTCCTTTCAACGATGGGAAGGGCCTTATGAACATAGGCGTCGTAAAAACCACCCAGATGGGCAGTGATGACGACGTTTTCCATTTTCCAGAAAGGATGATCCGGGGGCAGCGGCTCCTGCACAAAGGTGTCCAGGCCGGCGCCGGCGATCCGGCCGGCAGAAAGGGCCTGAATCAAGTCGTCTTCGTTGACCACACCCCCCCGGGCGATGTTGATCAGGTAGCTGCCGGGTTTCATGGCGGAAAAGACGCCGGCATCAACGATGCCGCGGGTGTCGGGCCCATAGGGGACCAGGACGACCAGATAGTCCAGTTCGGCCGCCGCCTTTTTCAGTTGGTTGCGGGGATAAAACCGATCGATGCCCCGAACTTTCCGCGGGGTCGAAGATATCCCGACGACCGTCATGTTGAAGGCCTTGCACCTGGGGGCCAGATCCTCGGCGATGAGGCCGATCCCGAGGATTCCAACCGTCTTGCCGTCCAGCAGCTTTGCCGGCCATCGCTCCCAGCGGGCCTGATCCTGGTTGCGGAGGGTGCGCGAAAAGTCCCGGCTCAAAGCGAGCATCAGGAGAAATGCCATTTCGGACATGGCGGCGCCGTGAATCCCCCGGGTTGAGGAGATCCGGACCCCCGGGTCAAGGGAGGCAAGATCGATGATGCCGTCCAGGCCTGTCCCCAGGGCGTGAATCCACTTGAGTCGGGGTGCGTTTTGCACCACCTTGTCGGTCATCATGGGACCGAAAGTCAACAGAATGTCCGCATCGGCAATGGCTTTCGCTGCTGCCTGGCGCTCCCGGACCGCCTGGATATGCACGTCGGGAAACCGCGCCTTCAGGGCCTGCTCGTAGCTGTCGACAACGGCTTCGGGAAGGGTCAGAAAAATCAACAGTTTCGTCATAAAATAGCTGTCTCCGGATAGTTTTTGTAAAATCAGACGGCAGGGTAAAAAGTTCAAATTCAAGGCGCGCAAGTTTCGTGTCATGAGGCGTACTTGTCGTACGCCGCAATGACCAGCGGAATGCAGCGCAACGTCCCGCCAAAGGCGGGAGGCTTTTTACCCTGCCGTCAGAGGGCAAGGATTTCCTGCGGGTACTCATGGATGCGCCGGACGCGTCCGTCGCTGCCGATAATATAATTGTCGCAGACCCAGCTCATCAGATCGCCTTTGACATAGGTGGGATGAACGACAATGTTCATGTTCTTTTCGATCCGCATGCTTTCATCATGCCGGACCAGGGGCCGTTCCACCAGGTCGTATCCCTGGCCGTGGCAGAAAAGGCGCTGTTCCTCGGGACGCCCGTTTTTTCTCATGAAGGCATTGTAGGCATCCCACACATCCGCGCAGGACGCGCCGGGTTGCAGCAGGTCCACCGCAAACTGCTGGGCGTGTAAAGTAAATGCGAACTCGTCCTGCAGTTTCCGGTCCACTTTCCCCAGCACGCAGGTCCGGCCCAGTTCGGTGTAAAAGCCCCCGGGGCCGTTGTTCTCGATCAGAAGCACGAACTGGTCGCCTTTTTGAATGGTGCGGTTCTGGTAGTGACGCGGACCGAACATGCACGGCGTTCCCGGGGGCGCCGAAGCGCACAGATAGATTCCCTGCTCACTTCCCAGTTCCTGGCCGACATGCTGGGCCACCGCCGCAATGTCGCTGTCTTTCCTGCCGGGCCGGACGGCGGCAAAAGCAGCCGCCATGGCCTGATCCTGCATGGCCGCCGTCATACGGATCAAGGCCAGCTCTTCTTCGCTCTTGAGCACCTTGATGCCGTCCACCATCTGGGAGGCGTCAACAAATTCGGTTTTGGAAAACCTGTTCTTTTTCAGATAATCCACCAGGGCAAAGGGCATCTGAGCGGTGCCCACCAGGCCCACGGTTTGGTTCACATAGGGCTCAAGGGCCCTGGATGCCAGCTCGGCATCGTAGTGTTTCGTAAAGGGCGCCGATGCAAAGCTGGGGGATGTCAACACCCGGGTCACGCCTCGAAGCACGCCGTCTCCTTCCGGCGGCACCCGCTGATCCCCCCCGAAGGGGCCCTGCCGCACCAGGGTGATGCCGTCATCTTTTGGAAAGACAACGGTCACCGGATACCCGTTGGCGGCCGGAAGATCCGTAAAGTACTTGACGTAGCCTCCCATGTGGTCGTTGTTGTTCTGCATCAGCAGCACATCGATGCCCTGCTGCTTCATGGCGCTGCGGACCGCTGTCCAGCGCCGCTGGAGCTCTTGGTCGGATATGGGTGTGTTGATTTTGCTGGACAAGGCTATCAATATAGCCTCCTCCGGGGTTCCATTTTTTATTCGAACATAGAAAGCCTGGTCCTCAGAGCCAGGTCAGGGATAGATGGCTCTGCCATGACGTTTTGGGTCTAAAATTACAAATTCCAAGCACCAAATTACAAACAAATCTCAAATTCCAATATTCAATGACCCAAGCCTTCCAGGACGAGACATCGTTTGGATTTTAGAATTTTGGTCATTGGAAATTGTTTGGTATTTGTAATTTGATATTTGTAATTTCAATCATACAATGAACTTCCAACAAAGCAAATCCCCTCTGGGGATAACCAATGACTGGTCTTCAGGGCCAGAATATTTATATCCGTATTCTTTCCAGGCGGCCCGGTGTCCGTGCGGCAATGAGGTTTAGCGCCTTTTTTTTTGCTTCTACCAGCTCGCAGAGCTCCAGGATTTCAGGCGGCTGTGCCGTTATTCTTTTTCCCTGAAGGCTGTTCATAAAAATTTCATCGCTGGCGGGGATTCTGGCAGCGACCAGGTCCTGATCGATATGCTCGTTCATGAAAGCTTCAACACGGGTCTCAACCTTGTTCAGCACAAAATTAACATCGATGTCTGCTTTCCGGGCCATGGCCTTTATTTTATCGGCCAGCAGAAAGGATTCAAAAGAAGGCTCCACGACAACCAGTATCAGGTCACACGCCGCATCCACCCCTCTGCCGAAATGCTCGATGCCGGCTTCGGCATCGATGATCAAAATTTCCTCCGGGCCGATGACCAGGTTGGACAAAAAAGTCTTTGAAAGCCGTCCCATGGGACAAGCGCACCCTTCATTGAGTTGATGAATTTTCCCGACCGAAAACAACCGGATTCCATCAATTTCGGCCACGCATTCGGGGGGCAGGTCGTCCGTCCTTGAGTTGGGCCCGACAATCACGTCCGTGCTTCCCTGCGGAAAAGCATTTTTCAATTTCTCCCCAAGCCCCTTTTTACCGCCGATTTTGTCTAAAAAAACAACAGGTTCCCCGGCGCCCAGCAAACGATGCAGCCCCACATTCGATTCATCTGCGTCCACCAGGAAAATTTTTACCCCCCGCTGACTCAGGGCCCTGGCCGTCAGTGTGGCTATGGTGCTTTTCCCGCTGCCGCCTTTCCCGCAAATTATGATTTTCATATCTGTTCACCTCCGATCCTGCAGAACAATCCAATTTATATGTCCGTCTGTTGAATTAGGCAAGTAGAATAGTTGTGCCGGTCCGGTTTGAACTTTCGGGTTTGAACTTTCGGGTTGATTTATCAGACGCAAGCAGATATCATGCGCCAATTGCTCCCGGTCCGCCGCAAGGCTGCGGGGCTGCAAAAAACTTCAATTAGGAGATCTTTTGTCATGACCAGAAAAAAATTACGCTTCTGTCTTTTCCTGACTTTACTCGTCGGATTGACAGCCTGCAACAAGGACGCTTCCGAAACCCAGCCACCGGCGCCGGCAGCCGCGCAAACGCCCGCATCGGTCCAAGCCCCTGCCGAGCCCCGGCCTCAAACGGCCGTCAACCAAGGCAAGGTTGTTGAAAAATTTGACGCGGGCAGCTACACCTTCATCCGGCTTGAGGATGGAGCCGGCAATACCCTATGGGCTGCAGCACCCCAGACAACCCTGGAGGTCGGTGAAGAAATTGTCCTCAACGGCGGTTCGGTGATGCATAACTTTACCAGCAAATCTCTGAACCGGACGTTTGAGTCCATCATTTTCGCCACAGGGGTTACCAGAAATTCCCCCAATTTGTCCGCCCAGGCCCCGGAAGTATCCGCGCAGGACCTTTCCCCGGTTGCCGGGTCCCAGGCCGCCCCTGGGGAGATGGCCGCGCAACCCTCATCCCAAGGCAGCGCCGGCGCCATGGCGCCCTTCAGCGGCCTTGCGGTTGAAAAAGCAACCGCTCCAAACGGCTACACCGTGGCGGAACTCTTTGCCAATGCGACCCGTCTGAATCAGCAAAAAGTGACGGTAAGGGGCAAAGTTGTCAAGTTCTCGGCCAACATAATGGGGAAAAACTGGCTGCACATTCAAGACGGCACCGGAGATCCGGCGAAAAAGAACCACGACCTGGTGGTCACATCCTCATCGGTTGTAAACAACAACGACCTTGTCTTATTGGAAGGGGTGCTGGCATCCGACAAGGATTTCGGTTTCGGGTATAACTACAGTGTAATTGTAGAGGATGCCGTCGTGGTCAAGTAAGTGCCCCGTTTAGCGGCGGCGCCAGCGCACCTGCATGCCCTTTTGAATATGGTGAAGCTTTACAAAACCGGCGGGAACTTCAACGACATATTGGGCCGGTTTTTGAGAATGATACTGAATGGTTGAGTTCATGGGCGTCGTGGCTTCGGCGATATTGATGACCCGCCGGTCTTTATCCACAAACAGGATATCCAGGGAAATAAAGGTGTTGTGCATCCAGAATGTCAGCATGGCTTCCTGCGGAAAGACAAACAGCATCCCGTCGGTCAGGTGTAACGTTTCCCGCTCCATAAGCCCGCGGGTTCGTGCTGCGGCGGTCTCGGCGATCTCGATAACAATTGAAGCGACATTTTGCCCGTCAAAGTTTATAAAATCAAGGGCCCCATCCGGACGCACGGACGATGAAGGGCCCGCGCCCGCTGCATCCAGCGGCATAAAAGCGCAAAGAATTGCGAGGGCAAGGCACAAGGCCAGGGGCGTGGTCACTGACCGGAGCCCGCATAAACCGGCTGACGAAAAGGCGTGCGCTTCATTTATCATCGGTCCTCAATTGCGTTTCATCCCTCACGGTTGCGGCCCGGCCGGCCGGAATTGGGCGATCTGCCTTGAAATGGCAACGATCTTTCCGTTTTCATCCCATATCCGGCCATCCTCCTCGATAAGTCCGCAACTGATAAAACGGGTGCGAAAGACACATTTCAGCCACCTTGTATCCGGAACGTGCCGGATATGAACCGAGTACTCGATGGTGGGCACCCAGTCGACCATGGGATATGCGGCCAGAACGGCAGGGGGAAACGTATCGGCAATTAAAGCCAGTGCCGGAACATCAAACATGCGCTCGTCTCTGAATCTTATCCAGCCCTTTTGTTCGGATCTGCCTGAAAAATTTCCCTGCAGCCAGCCGGCGCATCGCGGGTCCAACCTCACGTCCATCTGATTGAAAAGACTGTAATGCGGTCTGGCTGGAAAGGGTACGCAATCCTCCAATGGAAAGATATCCGGCGCGGGCGCTTCGATTCTTTCCGGCAGGGATCCGTTTTTTTTTCCTGTGAAAGTGCCGATGGCTCTGACTTTTTCCATCCCTTTCTGCAATAGCCTGACCTGCAGACGATTTAACTGGTTGGCGTTTGAAATGATCTCCACGGCGAAATCCCCCTTGCCGGGAACACATTTTGATATGTAATTGGCGGTCAATATGGGGTATTCTTTCTTGTCCGTACATTGTAACATGGCGCCGGCCAGCAAGGCCATGATGTAGCCGCCGTTGGGTATTCCATTGATGGACCAGTTGTCCGTAATATTACCGTTTAACAGCAACGGGGTGACCGCTGCGAGTGAAATGTCTTGATCAAACCTGTGCATCTGCCCTCTTTTGCCCCTTGAGACCTTTGCAAAACCCCCTATTTTGCCAGATTTCAGGATGGATCCTTTTGAGTCTGAAAGCTGATGAAGTCGTAAAAAGCTCCCGAACCCGTCACTCCCGCGAAGGCGGGAGCCCAGAACTAGTTGAAAATACTGGATTCCCGCCTTCGCGGGAATGACGAAACAAG
>JAUYIZ010000004.1 GCA_030688615.1 Desulfobacterales bacterium
CTTGTTTCGTCATTCCCGCGAAGGCGGGAATCCAGTATTTTCAACTAGTTCTGGGCTCCCGCCTTCGCGGGAGTGACGGGTTCGGGAGCTTTTTACGACTTCATCAGCTTTCAGACTCAAAAGGATCCATCCTGAAATCTGACACCTTAATCCATCTATCTTGACTAATACATCCAAATATCACTCAGATATTATGGTTTTTTCAAGTTAGAACAAATTTACCCTGGGGGAAGGAATCTGCGCCCTTGACTTTCATGGATGTTTAATTTAATAATATAAAAAAAATGATGGTGTCATAGAAGGCCAAACTTTAAGAAAGGAACGGTAAATGTTTAAAAAAATTATGGTTCCATTAGATGGCTCTGAAGTGGCAGAGTGTGTCATACCCTATGTTGACGGCTTTATCGAACAAGGGCAGGTGGATGCCATCGTATTTGTCCGCGTGATCCGGCCCATTTCCATGGCGACGGCCCTGGCGGCCACCGAAGAAAGCAACCAGGCCTTTGCCGGGGAATTGCTGATAAAATTGAATGAAAATGAAGGGGAAAGGAAATTTCTGATCGCGGAGTATCTTTCTGATGTGGTAAAACGACTTAAACAGAACCGGGTGAAACTTCAGACAGCGGTGCTTGTCGGGAAAGTTGCGGACAGTCTTCTGCATTATGCGGAAAACAACGGCATTGATTTGATTCTCCTGGCCACCCACGGGCGCTCCGGGGTCAGCCGGTGGGTGAGGGGAAGCGTTGCAGAGCGAGTCCTGCGCGCTTCCCCCATCCCCGTTTTAATCATTCGCGCGCCCGCTGCGGGAAGCGACAAGCAGGACTGACGGCTTCGTAAAAAGTCCAACTTCTGCGTTGCGCTTCATGTTGTTGTCGCTGCGGCGTACGCCAAGTACGCCTCACGACACAACATTCGCGCGCCTTGAATTTGGAGCTTTTTACGAAGCCATCCCGATTTTGACTTTTTACGAGGCCATCAGGATTGATGCTTTCAAAATAAGTCGGATTTCAGACGGATCCGTCAAGAGGCAATATGTTTGCACCCTTCGATGATTTGAGAACCTTTGTCCGGGGCCTTGAGAGCAAAGGGGCCCTTTTTAAGGTCACGGAAGCGCTTTCCCCCAAGTTTGAAATCGCTGCCGCTTTGCGCTACCTGAACAAGCATACGGACCACCCCGTACTTTTTGATAAAATAGTCGGCTATGACATCCCCGTGATCGGCAATCTTTTTCAAAGCTATGCCAGCATCAGCGCGGCTTTCGGCATCCAAGACGGCAAAAAAGCCCTGGAAACCTACCGGCAACAAAGCGGCCGGCGTGTGAAACCCGAGATGCACCGGTCCGGTCCTGTGATGGAAGCTGTGACCGAAGGGCAGGTGGACATTCTTAAAATGATGCCGGTGCTCACGCATCATGAAAATGACGCCGGGCCCTATTTCAGCTCGGCCGTCACGATCGCCAAAGATCCTGAGAGCGGCATCCGGGGGATGGGCATTCACCGCATCCAGGTGAAGGAAAAGAACAAACTGGGCATATTCCTCGGGACGCGGCCCCTGTCCCGTTTTTTGGAGCTTGCCGAATTAAAAAAGACCCCCCTTGAAATCGCCATTGTTCTGGGTATGGATCCGCTCACTTTCCTGTCGTCCATAACGTACGCACCCGAGGGGATAGATAAATTTGATCTGGCCGGCGGCTTGAGAGGGCGGCCGGTGGAACTTACGAAATGTAAAACCGTCGATCTGGAAGTGCCCAGGCACGCTGAATTTGTCCTGGAGGGAAAGATTTTGCCGGGGGTGCGGGAAACGGAAGGGCCTTTTGGTGAATCCGGCGGCGCCTATTTGACCGTGCAAAATCCCGTGGCCATGATAAATTGCATCTGTCAGCGCAAGCAGCCCATGTACCATGCCCTCATGCCGTTCAACAAGGAAAACGGCATTATCAGCAACATCGTCTGGGAAGCGACACAGCTGGATGCCATCCGGAAGGCGATTCCTCTGGTAAAAAAAATGCACCTTCTGGGTTCGGTCGGTGAGATCGCGGCGGTGCAGATTGAAAAAAAAGCCGATGATGACGGGAGGAAAACCATTCAAAAGCTTTTCGATCTGCTGCCGCGGGTCAAAGGAATCGTGGTGGTGGACACCGATATCGATGTCCATGACCCTGACGATCTCGTCTGGGCGGTATTTACCCGCTTTCAGGTAAGCAGAGACCTGGTGACCGTTTCCGGCGTGCCCGGTTCCGTACTCGATCCGTCCATTGAGGACGGCCTGACTTCCAAATGGGGCCTGGATGCCACCCGGCCCGGGAACGAAACCGAGAAATTCAAACGCATTGCCCCTCCTGACTGGGCGATGCGCAAAGTGACAGCGCTGCTGGGGGAGTAATATGGACCGAACAGATCAAATGAAGCTTGCGCCCATCGGCTGGGTCAACAATGCCATTGCGGACAAACACCACCATGGCTGGCAGGACGTCATTTCAGTCATATCCGTTACTGAAGCCTGCGTCCCGGCGCTGGAGGGACTCGCAGATTTTTCCCATATAATTGTGCTCTTCTGGTTCCATATGATCGGCGCGGAAGAACGCAAGACCCGGCGGGAACGTCCGAGAAGAGGATCCGGCAACCCTGAACTGGGAATATTTTCCTGGCACGGGCCGCGCCGTCCGAACCCCATCGGCATGTCCATCGTGAAGCTGCTCGAGATCAGGGACAACCAGGTCACGGTCCGGGGGCTGGATGCCATAGACCAAACTCCCGTGCTGGATCTTCGCCCGTATGTTGCAAGCTATTACCGGGTGGAGCGCTCCGAAGAACCCGGATGGGTGACCGTCACCATGGCATGAGGGGCAAAGGTCCCGGGGGTCATATCCCCGAGCCGTGGTTGTGCAGCCCGCATTCCTTTTGTTCCGGCGCCTCCCAACGCCACCGGCCGGCGCGCGGGTCCTCGCCCGGCCTGACGGACGTGGTGCAGGGCTCACAGCCGATCTGGGTGTATCTCTGCCTGTAGAGCCGGTTGTAGGGCAGCTCATGGGCCTGGACATGATCCCAGACCTCCTGCAGGGTCCAGTTGGCGATGGGATTGACCTTGATGATGTTGCCATGGCCCGGATCCGTTTCAAACTGGGTCAGCCGGTTGCGGGTGACGGCCTGATCACGGCGCAGCCCGGTGATCCAGGCCGTCAGTCCATCCAGGGCGCGGCGCAGCGGTTCGACCTTGCGTATCCGGCAGCATTCCTGCCGATTTTCAATGGAGTGGCGGAAAGAGTAAACCCCCCTGGTCCGGATCATTTTTTCCACGTCCTCTTTGTCCGGAAAAAACCATTCGATGTCAATCTCCCACCGCTGCCGGATGGCGTCGGCCACTTCGTAGGTTTCCTCGTCGAGCCGTCCGGTGTCCAGTGCAAAAACACGCGCCTGCCGGTTTACCTTCATCATCATGTCAAGCACCACGATGTCTTCGGCCGAAAATGAGCAGGCCAGCGCGATGGCGGGGTGATGGGTGTCCAAGGCCTGCCGGATCACCTCAATGGCAGGGAGTTCTTCAGCGCCCGGGGCAATCGTCTGGTCTGCGCTGTTTTTTTTTGAGATGCTTTTATTCATGCTGTAAGTCAACCTCTTGTTTTTGGCTGTTCATCACTATCCCGTCACAATTTCAAAGAAGGATTCCCCATATTACTTTCTAACGGGCAGAATTTCAATCTGGTATCCATCCGGATCCTCGATAAAATAAATACCGAAAATTTTATTTTCATGGGAAATACATCCCATGGTTTCATGCAGCGTTCGTGCGGCCTCAAAATCATTGGTCCTGAAAGCCAGATGCGTTTCGTTATCCCCCAAATCATAGGGTTTTTCCCGGTCTTTTAACCACGTGAGCTCAATTTGATAGGAATTGGTTTCATTCCCTAAAAATACAAGGGTAAAACTACCGTCCGCTGCTTCTTTGCGTCTCATTTCCTTAAGACCCAGCGCGTCCCGGTAAAACCGCAGGGTCTTTTCCAGGTCCAGAACATTGATGTTGGTGTGCACAAAAGAGAAGTCCATTCAGCCTCCTTGGCGTTTGCGGGTCAGGGCGTTCTTGCCAGAAAATCCAGGGCCATCAGGTAACCGTAATCGCCGAAACCTGTTATCTGGCCGGTTACGACATCGGATATCATGGACTTGTGGCGAAAAGGTTCCCGCTGGTAGATGTTGGAAAGATGAATTTCGATTACAGGGACATCCAGCAGCATGATCGCGTCCCTGATGGCAATGCTGGTGTGGGTAAAGGCAGCCGGGTTGATGATGAGGCCTGCGATCCTGTTGGAAGATTGCTGGATTTTTTCCACGATGCCGCCTTCGTGATTGGATTGAAATGTTTCCACGAAACAGCCGAGGCTTTCTCCCCGGGCTTTGAGCAGGGCATCGATTTCTTCCAGTGTTTTTTTGCCGTAAATTTCCGGCTCCCTTTTTCCCAGCATATTCAGATTCGGACCGTGGATGATCAGGATTGTCGGCTGCTTGTCTTGTTCTTCCATTTGTCATGCCTCAGGGGTTGGGGCCTCGGCCCTTATTTTTTTTCTGAAATTTGTCAGGGTCTGCTTGTAACTGCGGCTGCCGAAAACTGCAGAACCGGCGACAAATACGTCCGCGCCGGCTGAAGAGACCCTTTCGATATTGTTTTCACCGATACCGCCGTCCACCTCGATGAGGATGGACAGCCGTCTTTTTTGAATCATTTTGCGAAGCTCGGCGATCTTGTCCAGGCTGGAGGCAATGAAGGTCTGACCCCCGAATCCCGGGTTGACGCTCATGATCATCACCAGGTCCACCTCTTCCAGGATACATGTCAATGAAGAAAGGGGTGTGGCGGGATTCAGCGCCACGCCGGCTTTGATCCCCGCAGCCTTGATCTGCTGAATTATACGGTGTAAATGGACGCAGGCTTCAACCTGAACCGAAATCTGGGACGCTCCGGCCTGAACAAACGCATCAATAAAGCGCTCCGGGTTCTCGATCATCAGGTGGACGTCGATAAAAAGGGACGTCACCTGCCGCACGGCTTTGACTATCATGGGGCCGATGGTGATGTTGGGTACAAAATGACCATCCATCACATCCACATGGATCCAATCCGCACCAGCGTGTTCAACAGATCTCACTTCCTCGCCGAGCTTTGAAAAATCCGCCGAGAGTATTGAGGGTGCAATGAGCTTCATGGTGATCTCCTGATATTAAGGGCCGCAGACTATTGGAAAAATTGGATTTTCATCAACTCTTCGTCTTCGTAGAGAAAAACCGTCGAATTATTGTCTCCGGGTATCAGCAGCCAGAGCTCTTCTCCCGGCTGCATCAGCTCGTTGAAAATTTCATCCGAGAGTCCGGAACTGCTGAGTTTCACCCGGACGCGCTTTTTGATAAATCCACTGTTCAGCCGGTATCTGAAAAGGCCCACGCCTTGTTCAGCCAGAAAGTCCCGGGGCTTGTCATGGATAACCGCTCGATTGAGAACAAGATTGACGGTGCTGCCCTCGGTGACCCGGTAGCCCGCATGGGGCACTTGCTTAATGACCACATCCCTGGGCCGGTCCTCCTGATAATAAGACTCAATTTTTCCCAGCGACAGTCTTCTGTTTTCGATTGAAAATATGGCAGCGTCCAGGGAACTGCCGGCCATGTCCGGCATCTGGTAACTTGTCGGGCGCTGACCCATGCTGGTCAGGAGCGATACGCACTCATTGCGCTGAATCATCCGGCCGGAAGCGGGCATTTGGGCGACGATTTCATCCTTTTTTACCGACGGGTTGTAGGTGAAGGAGGCATGTTTTTGGCACAGGCCGTTTTCTTCCAGGATGATGCGTGCCTGCTGCAGTGAAAGGCCTTTTACATTGGGCGTCAAAACGGTTTTAGGCCCTTTGGAAATAATTATTTTGACATCCCGCCCCTTTTTTATTTCCGCGCCCGGTTTCGGATCCTGAAAAATGATCTGGTTTTGGGGGATGTCCCCAGTGTATTCGAATCCTTTCACTTTCGTGTTGAGGCCAAGATCCGTTAGAATCTTAAGCACATAAATCACGTCTTTGCCATATATGTCCGGAACCACGACCGTGTCTTCGCCCCGGATGATCAGTGTAAGGGCAAGGTAGGCGGATATGCCGAACAGGAAGATAAACGCGGTGAACAATACGCCATATTTTACGACTTGTCGAATCATTTTACCTTTTTAAAACGCGCCGCGAAAAAGCCGTCCATATCGTGGCGGTGCGGAAAGGTCCTGAAATATCCAGGGGGCTGGATAAATGGTTTGAGTTCCGCATAATTTTGTAACGGGGCGTCGTCGAGCGCAAAATCGGGGTGCCGGCTTAAAAAAATATTGGCAACATCTTCATTTTCTTCCGGTTCCATACTGCAAACAGCATAGATCAGAACCCCCGAATGTGCAACCGCATGGGACAGATTTTCCAAAAATTTTAATTGCCTTTCTTTATAAACGGTTAAATGTTTTTGAAATAGGGTCCATTTGATGTCCGGTTTTCGCCGCAGAATCCCCAGGCCCGAGCACGGGGCATCCAGCAGGATTTTGTCAAACAACCCGAAGCGTTCCCGGGGCAGGGGAGTGTTCAGGTTGAACCGGAGGGGTTCAACAATCGAGATCCCGAGCCGATTCATTTCGGCATCCAGCCGGGAAAGCTTTGTTTGATTGGCATCCAGGGCTAAAATAAGGCCTTGGTTTTTCATCAGTTGCCCGATATGCCCGGTTTTTCCCCCCAAGCCGGCACACGCATCCAGCGCCCGGTCCCCCGGCTCGGGGGCCATAAAAAGAGATACCAGTTGAGCCGCCTCGTCCTGGACTTGAAAACCGCCGGCTTTAAAAGGGTTGATATCGGAAATCGGCGCCTGCGGGCTGTAAAAATGAACTCCGTCCGGAGAAAAAACGGCCGGCGTCATCCTGCCGACAGATTTTTCAAGCGACGTCATCACCTCGTTCCGGGAGGTTTTCAGGGTGTTGACCCGCACGGTGATGGGCGGGATCGTATTTAAAATATCGCACAGGGCTTCGGTTTCAAGCTGCCCGAAACGCTGGAGCCATTTTTTTATCAGCCACTCCGGAAATGATTTTTTAACTGCCAGGGCGAAAGCCGGGTTCTTTTCAGTCGGGGGGAAAACAATGGCATCCTGTCGGCGTGCAATGTTTCTTAGCAGACCGTTGACAAACTTCACCACCCAGGGCGCGGCAAACTCTTTGGACATTTCCACCGATGTGTTCACGGCTGCCGATGAAGGTATCCGGTCCAGAAAGAGTATCTGAAAAGCGCCGAGCCTTAAAATATTTAAAATTTTTGCGTCAATTTTTTGTGCGGGGACCATGGAAAATTGTTTAATGATCCAGTCGATTCGCCCCCGCCACCGGAGAACTCCGAACACCAGCGCATTCAAGAGAACGCGATCCTGCCTGGAAAATTGCGGGCTCTCGGATAGAACTTCATCATAGGTGTAGTCGAGGGTCTTCCGGGCATGATCCAGGCGGGTTAATATCAGCAGCGCTGTTTTGCGCGGATTTCCCGCCAGACCTCCTGAGGCCCTCATGGTATTCGCTTTGGACATTCCGCACGCACGCCTATACTGATTTTTTACGAAGCCGTCAATCAAACCTTGTTCCCGGCGGCACCTTGCAGCCCCTGAGAAATTCTTTCACCGGAAGGCGCCGGCCCCCCTGGATTTGGACCTCAAAAATATTCAGCGCGCCTTTACCGGTTGCAACGAGCAGTTCGTCCGGAAACCATTTCAGCGCGGTGCCCGGCGGTTCGGCGACGTCCATGGAGACGGGGGCGGACTTGAATATTTTAAGCTGTTTGCCGTTTTGGAATGTAAACGCTCCCGGCCAGGGCGTCATGGCGCGGATAAATATTTCAATCATCGCGGCAGGTCTTGACCATGGAATATGACCGTCTGTTTTTTTCAACAAAGGCGCATAGGTGGCCCGGGTGTGATCCTGGGCCCTGGGGGTGATTTTGCCGGCCTGAAAAGCTTCGAGCGTTTTAATCAGCAGGGCGGCACCGAGATCTGCCAGGCGCTCGTGCAGGGTCGCAGAATTGTCATCCAATGCAATTTTAATTTTTTCCGCCAGGAGAATGTCCCCGGTGTCGGTTCCTTCATCCATAAGCATCGTCGAAACGCCGGTTTCCTGATCCCCGTTGATAATGGACCACTGGATGGGCGCCGGGCCGCGATATTTCGGGAGCAGGGAGGCATGAAGATTTATTGCGCCCAGCCGCGGAATGTCAAGCAGCGCTTTGGGCAGGATACGGCCGAAAGCGACCACGACCAACATGTCCGGGCGCAACTGCCGGATCCGGTCTAAAAACTCTTCCGAGCGAACCGATAAAGGTTGGAGGACATCACAGCCCAGGCGCAGGGCGGTTTCTTTAACCGGCGGCGGGACAACATGACGGCCTCGGCCCTTTTGCCGGTCCGGTTGGGTTACCACCAGCATCATCTGGTAGCCGGTTTCGTGCAGGGCGGTTAAGGCGGGTACTGCAAACAAGGGCGTGCCCATGAATATGATGCGGGATCTTTTTTTCACTTCTGCCTCAACTGTTTTTGGATGCGCCGCTGATACATTTCCCTTTTTAATGAACTGACATGATCCACAAACAGGGTGCCGTTCAAATGATCGATTTCATGCTGCAGCACAATGGCCAGATAGCCTTCGGCCTGAATCTCCATGGGATTTCCTTCTCTGTCGAGACCTTGAACCAGGATCGAAGCGGAGCGTGTCACATTTGCCCTGAAATCAAGGACACTCAGGCACCCTTCATCTTCCGAGATAACGATGCCCTCCCGTTCGGCAATGACCGGGTTGATGATGACTTGCAGCATTCTATTTTCTGTTGGGGGCGCAACATCATAAACGAAAATACGCATATCCCGGCCCACCTGCGTTGCAGCCAGGCCGGAACCGGGGGCGGCATACATGGTCGCGGCCATTTTATTGATAATGTCTTGGGTCGATCCGTCTATGTCATGAACGGGTTTTGCGGTTTTTTTGAGAAACTTATCCGGATAGGTCAGTATTTTAAGCAATTCCATGACGCATAACCTTAAACAATTTTATTATTTTCTTTAAGCACGGATGGAACCTTCAGGATGTTCACACCGGTAATCACGGCGGAAGCAAGACCGATGAGGATTACAGGAAACATTTGAATCGCGTGATTGATCAGCGTAAATCCTGCGGCATCCGTCTGTGAAACACCGAACAGGGCCAGGGCAAATACGCCGCCGGCTTCCCAGAGCCCCCAGAAACCCGGTACGGAGGGAAGGGCGATAAAAAAACAGACGATTACCATGACCACGGCCAGTTCCACAAACGACAGGTGGATACCCGGCGCCCCCAGGGAGGCAATATAGAAGGAAAATGCGCCCAGGGCCCAGATGATAACCGAAAGACCGGCGCAATGGAATATATCCTGGGGATGCCGTATCATGGAAAACCCGGCGGCAAAATTATCCACCATGTGCGCCAGGGGTGTGCATATTTTGTCGGAAACCCGATCCTGAAAAGAAAAACCTGCAAAAAAAAAGAGCGCGGGGAGGCGGCGGATCACATTTTTGATTAATTTTCTGCTCGACTCCAGCGTGACCATGATGATTCCGGCCATGATTAAAATGACCATCAACAGCATGCCTTTGCTAACCGCGTCGAGAGTGCGGCTGTTCAAGCGATACCCGCCGAAGGTGATGCCGATATGCGGATCCATGGGAATCAGTGCAATAATGACGACAAAAAATATCATCAAGAGACTGATGTCAAATACCCGTTCGACAGCCACCGTTGCGATGCCGGTGGAAAAGGGGATGTTGTCATTTTTTTTTAAGATGGCCGGGCGGGCAATTTCTCCGACTCGTCCGGGCAGAATGCAATTTAACATGAAGCCGACCATCAAAACGTGAAACGCCTGCCAGAAATCGATCCTGTGGGTCGCCTGCAGAATAATCTGCCACCGGACAGTCCGTAAAGCAAAGCTTAGAAAAACAACGGCTACTGACGGCAAAATCCATAAATAATTATATGACACGATATAATCACTCAGGTCCTTCAAGGGCACATTCCGAAAGGCCAGATAGAGCGCTCCGCCGGACAGGAGAATTCCGGGCGCCAGGGAAAACATCAATTTATTCTTCATGTAAAAATAGTTCTTATTTAAGGAGGTCCCGTGCGATCTCGATATCCTCATGGATCTTTTTTGACAATTCGGCAATCGTCGCAAACTTGACCTCGTCTCTGATTCGACGGACGAAGTTCACCCGTATCTTTTCTCCCAGAACATCCGCGTTAAAGTCAAGGATGTGGATTTCTATGGTAAACAGATGATCATCAAACGTCGGACTGTAGCCGATATTGGCGACCCCGTTATATTTTCTGCCCCGCAGCTCCACGGTGACTGCATAAACACCGGTTCTGGGACAGAGGTCACCTTGCAGTTTAACGTTGGCCGTTGGAAATCCGAGGACCTTGCCCCCCCTGTTTCGCCCGGAGACCACAACACCCCTGAGTTGAAAGTGCCGCCCTAACAGCTGCTGTGCTTCCGCAACCGCGCCGTCCATGAGCAGTTCGCGTATTTTCGTGCTGCTCATCCGGCTGTGAAGCCCGTTGGATATCAGCACCCAGTCGATCACATGAACCTTATAGTCCAGAGATCTGGAGCAGGATTGCAGAAAATCGAGGTTTCCTTCCCGGTCTTTTCCAAAGGCGTAGTCTTTTCCCGCGACGATGGCGCGCATGCCGATGCGGTTTACGAGGATGTCCCGGATGAATTCCCTTGCAGGGATGGCGGAAAATTCCTTGGTGAAAGGAACGCAGACCAGAACATCGAGCCCGATATCCGACATCAGCTCCTTTTTTTGTTCATGGGGTGTAATCAGTAAAAGTTCATTGTTCTGCTCTAACACCCGGGCCGGATGCGGTTCAAAAGTCAGGGCCACCGAGGTCCCGTCCATTTCTTTGGCCAGCGAGATGACCTTATGAAAAAGGGTGCGGTGCCCGATGTGCACCCCGTCGAAATTGCCGATGGTAACGACGGCATTATGAAACGGTTTGGTGATGTCCTCTAAACGCTCGATGATCTCCATGTTATTTTTCCAATCTCGTTGATAATCACCTTGACATGCAATAAAATCATCTTTATAATCCAAAAATTAATTTAAATCAATTTTAAATTTTGCCGAAGTGGCGGAACTGGTAGACGCGCTAGGTTCAGGGCCTAGTAGCTGTATGGCTGTGCGAGTTCGAGTCTCGCCTTCGGCACCATACAAAAGGAAACGGCTGTAATCTAAAAAGGTTGCAGCTTTTCTGTTTATGCAGGTTGCGGATAGGTTGTGGATTGTTGCAAGGTTGCCGGTCAGAGTCTCGGATCAGGTGCGGAAAGAAAAAAAGCGGGGTCTTTTGACCCCGCTCCGTGGTTTTTAAATGTTGCGGCGTGCTATTTCTTGAACTTTTTCCGGACGGTGGCAAGACCGACCAGGCCCGCCCCGAAAAGAAGCATGGCGGCAGGTTCGGGAACGGGGGAGACATTAAATGCTACCACCTTACTGAGCTTATCATTGGTGGGATTAGCATTGTTTGACCATCTCTCCGAATACGTCCAGTCGCCGGCAGCTAGACCCGAAGGGTATTCTATTCCCGTCATCAGCATCACAAACGAATCGGTGGAGGAAAAACTGGTAGTAGAAGCTGCAACAGTAAAGGCGCCCGTTCCTAAAAAGGTGTATATGCCTTGGTAAGTGTAAATGTCGCCCGGCGTCAGATTAACGCCGCTGCCGCTGTAAACCCCCGTGGTGCCGCCCGAAAAATTTGTAACGCCCGGGCCGCCGACGCCCTCAAGGGGATCCCCGGATATGCTGTAGTGCGGAATGGTGATGGTACCCGCTGATCCGGTGTCAACCAGAACGTCTCCATTGTAGGACACACCGTATCCCAGTTTCGGTTCTGTTTGCCACGACAGCGCCGCATGAACTACCGGGCCTGATCCTGCCATGATTAGCAGCGTTACGATTAACATCAATAATATTTTTCTCATGTCTCCCTCCCTTTCGGAAGAATACTGACAGCGGTTATAAAAAATCGCCGTCTTTTTGAAGAACCCCGGCAAACCGGGGGGAATTGATTCCCTGTTGCACTTCACCCCTCAATTTTGTCCGGTCACGATATGATCCTGTTTGTCTGCTGTTTGTCTGATAAATACCTATGAAACCAAAGGAAGTAAATACGGCATGGGTATGATTTAAGCATGAAATCGAAACTGCCTCCCTAATAAAAAAGTATTAGAAAATGATGTTTGATGGCTCCGTAAAAAGTCCAACTTCTGCGTTGCGCTTCATGCCGTTGTCGCTGCGGCGTACGCTAAGTACGCCTCGCGACACAACATTCGCGCGCCTTGAATTTAGAGCTTTTTACGAAGCCATCCCAACTTTGACTTTTTACGAGAACAACATGTTTGACTGATATCACATGTTGCGATGGCGGAAGTGCATGGGAATCGAACCCACCTGCCGGGGTTTTAGCCCGGCACACCGGATTTGAAGTCCGGGAACCCCACCAGTGAGCTTTCCACTTCCATCCTCGATCTTATTAGGGTATATTATCTGTGATTATTGTCAATAATTTTGTTTTCCCGATTCATTTTAATTTCAAGGAGCGCAGCGATGATCAACAAAGGCCGTTTGGCGGAAACATTCAGATCTCTGGTTGAAACCGACAGCATCTCCAGGCAGGAAGGCATCCTGGCCGCCGCCTTGCGGAAAATCCTTGAGTCCATGGGCGCAACGGTGGTCATGGACAGCGCAGGCGAAAAGGTCGGGGGGGATACGGGAAATCTTATCGCAAAGTTCAAGGGAAACGTTCCATGTGCGCCGCTCCTGTTAAATGCCCACATGGATACGGTGGAACCGGGAAGAGGGATAAAAGCGACCTTGAATGACGGCGTCTTTAGAAGCAACGGGTCGACGATACTGGGCGCGGACGACAAAAGCGCGATTGCGATTCTGCTGGAAGCCGTCCGGGTCCTTCAGGAAAACAGTCTGCCTTTCGGACCCCTTGAACTGGTTTTTACGATCTGTGAAGAGATCGGCCTGCTGGGCGCCAAGCACCTTGATTTCAGCCTGATTGAGGCAAAATTCGGCTATGCGCTGGATGCGACCGATACGGAAGGCGTCATTACCCGGGCGCCTTCGGCCAATCGTCTCGAATTCAGCGTGCATGGCAAAGATGCCCACGCAGGGGCGGCCCCGGAAAAGGGAATCAATGCCATTGCTCTGGCAAGCAAAGCCATTTCCGGACTGACCCTTGGAAGGATCGACCGGGAGACCACCTGCAATATCGGCGTGATTCAGGGCGGCGTCGCCACCAACATTGTGCCGGGGCTGGTGATGGTAACCGGCGAGGTCCGGAGCCATGATCCGGAAAAACTCGATGCCCTGACCAATCAAATCGTCGGCGCTTTTCAGAAGGTTGTCAGCGATTACGACCGCAGCGGCGCCGGGGACGGTCTGCCGCGCCTGGAAAGTCTGGTGAGCAGAGATTTTTCCCGGACCAACATCCCCGAGAACCATCCCGTGATCCGGCTTGCCCGAAAAGCGGCGGCCAACCTGGGCCGGAAGATGACCGCCAAGAGAACAGGCGGGGGGGCGGATGCCAATATTTTTTTTGAAAAAGGTATCATGGTGGGTGTCCTGGGGACCGGGATGCGGGATATGCACACGGTAAGAGAGAATGTGCGGCTGGAGGACATGGTGCGGGCCGGGGAGTTGATCCTTGAAATTATCAGGCTCCATCAGGCCCAGGGGGCAGTATAAACGAACCAGGACGGGTCCGGGAATGTGCCCGGCAGGCGGAGGCGAGGGGGATGCTGGCGTATTTTGACTGTTTTTCAGGAATCAGCGGCGATATGGCCCTGGGGGCCTTTATGGATCTTGGCGTCCCGGCGGACTGGTTGACAAATCAGCTGGCCGGGCTTCCTTTAACAGGTTTCGATTTGTCGGTGAAAACCGTTTTTCGAGGCGGAATTGCCGCCAAAAGGGTCGAGGTCCTGACATCCGGGGACCGGGAGTCCAGGAATTATGCCGGGATCATCCGGTTGATCGGGGACAGCGCCCTCAAAGAAACCGTAAAGAACACAAGCATTGAAATTTTCGACAGGATCGCAGCGGTTGAATCAAGGATCCATGGTTGCCCCAAGGAAAAAGTTCACTTGCATGAAACCGGCGGTCTGGATGCTGTCGTTGATATTGTGGGCACGGCGCTGTGCATCGCCTATCTGGACATTAAAAGGGTTGTTGCCTCCCGTCTTCCCCTGGGAAGCGGATTTGTCAACTGCGCCCACGGGACCCTGCCCGTGCCGGCGCCGGCAACCCTTGAAATTTTAAAGGGAGCGCCGGTTTACGGCACAGAAATACCCGCTGAGCTGATCACGCCCACCGGCGCGGCAATCATCATGACCCTTGCGGACTCATTTGACGCAATGCCGCTTCTGATTCCTGAAAAGATCGGCTACGGGGCCGGCGGACGGGATCTGAAAAACCGGCCGAATCTTTTGCGCGTTCTGATGGGAAGGGAGCCGAAAACCGCAACCGATGACCCGGACGGTCTGGAAACAGACCATGTCCGGGTGGTGGAAACCTGCATTGACGACATGAATCCGGAACTTTTCGGGTTTTTGATGGAGCGTTTATTTGAAGACGGCGCCCTGGATGTGTACTGGATACCTGTTTATATGAAAAAAAACAGGCCGGGAACCCTCGTCCAGGTGTTGTGTCGACCGGAACATGAACGGGCCGTGGTACGCCGTATCCTGTCCGAAACCACCTCCCTGGGTGTCAGGTTCCACGAGGTCCGGCGGTGTATCCTGGCACGGGGTATGGCAACCGTGGAAACTTCCTACGGGCCGATACCCATGAAATGGGCCAGGCAGCCGGACGGAAACATCCGGCGGATGCCCGAATATGAAGTGTGCAGAAAAATCGCGCTTGAAAAGCAAGTCCCCCTGAGGGCCGTATACGATAAAATATTGAATGAAGCCGGAGCGGACGAAAAATTAATTGACAAACAGCGCCATGATATATAAATAATCAAAAGTTTTACGAACGCGTGAGGACACCAACAAGAAGAGACCAGGGTCTCAAGAATGAAATGGGCTCAGGAAAAGTGGTTTGAATTTTAAAAAAAAGCTTGTTTTGTTTTTCGCGACGGCTTTTTTCTCCGGTTACGCGCCGTTGGTTCCGGGCACGGTCGGTTCTCTTGTCGGAATCCCCATCTGTTTTTTTCTTTCGAAAATCCATTTTATTTCAGCTGCCGTTTTTATTTTTACGTTTATATCATTTGCCGTATGGGTTGCCCATGAGGCCGAGCAGATATTGCAGCAAAAAGATCCCAATTGTATCGTGATCGACGAAATTGCGGGGCTTCTGGTGACATTTTTCGGCTTGCCGTTTACCGTTCCATCCGCTATTGCCGGTTTTGTTCTTTTCAGGTTTTTCGATATTGTAAAACCTTTCCCGGTTCGATATGTGGAAAGGCGCGTATCCGGCGGGGCAGGCGTGGTGATGGATGATCTGGCGGCAGGCATATACAGCCATCTTATTCTGAAATGGCTCATCGGTTGAAGCGGGATGCTCACTTAGGGCTCACCCTTACACAGTTTGAAAGAAAGTGATATGACTGAAAAAGAGATTAAGAAAAAGGGTCGACTTCGTGAAAATATCGAAGCGGTCCTTCTGGCCGTGATTCTGGCGTTGTTTATCCGCACATTTGTGGTGCAAGCCTTTAAAATCCCTTCCGGATCCATGAAACAGACCCTTTTGATCGGGGATCATATTCTCGTGAATAAATTTATCTACGGCATCAAGATCCCCTACATGGACCAAACCCTGATCCCCGTCAAAAACCCGAAGCGGGGAGACATTGTTGTTTTTAAATTCCCTGAAGACCCCACGAAGGACTTCATTAAACGTGTCGTGGGGGTTGCCGGAGATATTGTTGAAATCCAAGACAAAAAGGTTTATATCAACCATGAACCCCTGGTTCATGACTTCGGTATGCATGTGGAAGCCAATATGATCCCCGGGTATCTTCAACCCCGGGACAATTTCGCTCCCGTCACCGTGCCGCCGGATTCCCTCTTTGTCATGGGCGATAACCGGGATCAGAGTTACGACAGCAGGTTCTGGGGGTTTGTTAATTTGAAAAAGGTAAAAGGCAAAGCCTTTATCATCTACTGGTCCTGGGACAAAGAAGAATTTGGCGTGAGGTGGAAAAGAATAGGGAAAATTTTGAAATAATTTTTTCCGAGGCCAAGCCGGGGTCACCATGGAGTTTAATAAAAAAGATATTCTGGATATGGCGTCTCTTTCCGTCGATGAAATCACACTGATTTTAGACACGGCCGAAAAGATGAAAGAGATCTCCCAAAGACCGATAAAAAAAGTTCCGGCACTTCGGGGAAAAACCGTGGTGCTTTTTTTTCATGAACCCAGCACACGGACCCGGAATTCATTTGACATTGCCGCCAAACGTCTCAGCGCCGACAGTCTTTCCATGTCCGCCGACACAAGCAGCATGCTAAAAGGCGAGACCCTCATCGACACGGCCCGCAATCTGGAAGCCATGAATCCGGACATCATCGTCATCCGGCATGGCAGCGCCGGTGCGCCGCATCTGATTGCCGAACGGATTAAACCCGCTGTCATCAATGCCGGCGACGGCATGCATGAGCACCCCACCCAGGCGCTGCTGGACATGATGAGCATCCGGGAAAAAAAAGGCAGAATATCCGGATTGAAAGTTGCGATTGTCGGCGACATTTCCCACAGCCGTGTGGCCCGGTCCAATTGCGTCGGCCTGACCAAGATGGGCGCCGAGGTTGTTTTATCCGGTCCCTTGACCATGATTCCCCGGGGCATTGAAACCCTCGGCGTTTCCGTGGTCCTTAATGTCAAAGACGCCATCGCGGATGCGGATGTCATCATGATGCTCCGAATTCAAAAAGAGCGGCAGCAGGGTTTTTTATTTCCATCGGAACGCGAATACGCCCATGTTTACGGCCTCGACCGTGAAAAACTCAAAAATGCCAGGCCCGACGTGCTGATCATGCATCCGGGGCCGATAAATCGGGGGGTCGAGATAACTCCGGACGTGGCCGACGGACCCTTTTCCATTATCATGGATCAGGTGGCAAACGGCGTTGCCGTGAGGATGGCAACTTTATTTTTGATCGCGGGGGGGAGTAAAAATGCCGACGCTCATTAAGGGCGGAAGAGTGATTGACCCGGGAAGATTGGACGGGATTGCGGATATTCTTGTGGATGAGGGAAAGATCGTCCGGATCGGTGATCATGCTTCTGAAAATATCGGAGTTTCCGGCTCCCTGGGCACGCCGACCATACTGAACGCGTCCGGCATGCTTGTGCTTCCGGGTCTGATCGATATGCATGTTCATTTAAGGGAGCCGGGGCATGAATATAAAGAGACCATCGCAACCGGATGCCGTGCGGCTGCCGCAGGGGGCATCACTGCCGTTTGTGCCATGCCGGACACCCGCCCGGTAAACGATACCCGGCAGGTGACGGACTTTATCCTGCAGAAAGCAAAAGCAGCCGATTCGGTGCGGGTATATCCGGTGGCAGCCATCAGCCAGGGGCTCGGGGGGACCTGCCTCTGCGAGTATGCTGAATTAAAAGAAGCCGGTGCGGTGGCATTTTCCAATGATGCCCTGCCGGTTACAAACAGCCAGCTGATGCGAAGGGCGCTGGAGTACGCCAAGAGCTTTGGCATGCTCATTATCTCGCACTGTGAAGACCCCGGGCTCTCCCGGGAAAACGGGATGAATGAAGGGGCCGTGGCAACACGTATGGGACTTGCCGGGATACCGGGTGCGGCGGAAAGTATCATGGTCATGCGGGATATCGCACTGTGTGAACTCACCGGCGCGCGGCTTCACATCGCCCATGTGAGCACAAAAGATGCGGTGAGAGCTCTGCGGGAAGCCAAGAAGAGGGGTGTCCCGGTCACGGCTGAAACAGCACCCCATTATTTTACCCTTACTGAAAACGCCATGACCACCTACAACACCAACCTGAAAACCAATCCGCCGTTGAGATCCGAGGCCGATGTCGAGGCCATCCTCGAGGGCCTTGCGGACGGAACCATTGACGTGATCGCAACCGACCATGCCCCCCAGACCTGCCTGGAGAAGGACGTGGAATTTGACAGGGCCCAGGACGGCATTGTCGGGCTGGAAACCTCGGTTGCACTCAGTCTGACGCTGGTTGACAAAGGCGTGCTTTCCTATGCCGGCCTGGCTGAAAAGATGTCCGTCAATCCGGCCCGCATTCTGGGGCTTAAAAACGGCCTGCGGGCGGGGGCGGATGCGGATATCACCATCATCGATCCGGCAATGTCCTTTACCGTGGATGCCGGCCAGTTTTTTTCACTCAGCCGCAACACCCCGTTTGACGGATGGCAATTGAAGGGGAAAGCCGTTCTGACCATGGTAGGGGGCGTCATTAAGTATCATGCGCCAAAAAGCCTTGCATAAAGCCCATATCCTGGTGGCGGACGATGAGCTCAGCATGCGGGAATTCCTCAAATACATGCTGGAAAAGGAAGGGTACCGGGTATCCTGTGCGAAAAATGGGCACGGCGCCATTTCCATGATCGAAAAAACCTGTTACGACCTGGTCCTCTGCGACATCCGGCTGGGCGACATTACCGGCCTTGAAGTCCTGCGCGCAGCCAAAAAACAGAGCCGGGATACGGTCGTCATCATGATTTCCGCCTATGCCACCACAGAAACCGCGGTTGAGGCCATGAATGACGGCGCTTTCGATTATGTTCCCAAGCCGTTCAACAACGAAGAGCTAAAAGAGACCGTCGCCAATGCCCTGAAGCTGAAAACCGTCGAGCACGAAAGACAATCCCTTGACCATGCCCTGAAAAAAACGCTTCATTTTGGAAAAATTTTCGGCAACAGCCCCGAAATGCTGCGTATCTATGACATGATCCGCCAGGTCTCCAAAACCCGGACGAATGTATTGATCACCGGAGAGAGCGGTACCGGAAAAGAGTTGATCGCCCGCGCCATCCATGAACAAAGTGACCGCAAGGACAGGTCCTTTGTGGTGATCAACTGCGGCGGCATTCCTGAGACATTGCTGGAGAGTGAACTGTTCGGATACAAAAAAGGCGCGATTACCGGCGCCGTACACGATAAAAAAGGACTGTTTGAAACCGCCCACGAGGGGACCA
>JAUYIZ010000007.1 GCA_030688615.1 Desulfobacterales bacterium
CATACCATTTCACTGGATTGCGCCAAGGCTTTAGAAGCGCCCGCCTTCGCGGGAATGACGAATAGACCAAAACCCCTGTCATTCCCGCGAAGGCGGGAATCCAGGCGTATTACCTGGACTTATTGAGAAGTTACAAGCTCATCAGGTAAGCCTGTCCCATAGTTCATGATTTCGATATACCTGGTATAACTGAAAAGCCGGTTTCGTTTCCGGCCGGTCAATTCCCCCACAATGCCAAGATTCTCAAGATGATTAAGACATTTGTTGATCGTAGCCGGAGAAATGGTTGTCTTTTTAACCAGCCAGCCCGCCGTGGCAATGGGCCGCTCCAACAGAGCCCGCTGAACCTGTAGTGTGGAAGCCGCCGCCCGGCCAAGTCCGCTGATTTTATCACGGTCCCCATTGGATAAATCGGTAAGCTGCCGGGTTGTATCCACTGCCTGATTAGCGGTGACGATAACCGCTTCAGCAAAAAAGTCCAGCCAGGCCTCCCAGTTCCCACTTAAACGGACCTCGTTGAGCAGTTCGTAATAATATTGCCGGTGTGTTTTGAAATAAAGACTCAGATAAAGCATCGGCTTAGTAAGTGTCCTTTGTTCGCATAAAAGCAGGGTAATAAGGAGTCTGCCCAAACGGCCATTGCCGTCAAGAAACGGATGAATGGTTTCAAACTGCACATGGGCCAGTGCAGCCTTCAGCAAAACAGGAGTCGGTTTCAACCGGTCATGCAGGAATAACTCAAGTTGACCCATACACTCAAGAACCCGCTCAGGCGGAGGTGGAACAAAGGCGGCGTTGCCGGGTCTGCTTCCGCCGATCCAGCTCTGGCTGCGCCGGAACTCGCCCGGTCCTTGATGAGTTCCTCGACCGCTGGCGAGAAGAAAGCTGTGGATTTCTTTAAATAGCCGCAGAGACAGCGGAAAGCCCGCTGCCATTCGGCTCAGGCCAAAATCCAATGCAGCGACATAGTTACTGACCTCTCGAACATCGTCCAGGGGCACACCCGGCGCCTGATCCAATTCGAAAAGCAAAAGGTCGGAAAGCGACGATTGCGTCCCCTCAATCATAGAAGAGAGAACAGCTTCCTTGCGCACATACATGTAGAGGAAAAGCAAGGTGTCGGGCAGGAGCGTCGAAACACTGTCCAGACGGCCGAGCGCCAGCAGCGCCTGGTCAAATTTATTCCGCAGATCAGGGGGCCAATCAATGGGTGGTTTCGGAGGCAGCGGAGCGGGAACAAAGGCTTGCACCTTCTCGCCTACCGTCGATATCGTTACATAATGTCCTTGTAGCCCTCGTTCCATCGTTCCTATATCGATCCTAAAATAAGAATGTTTGTTATTTTAGTTTAAGAAGATATCCTAAAATAACGGAACGAGGGATAAAAGTCAAAGAGATTCCCAATCATTACCTTTCCGCACTGCCCCATATCAAACCATCCACATGATTCCCCATGGCTACCAGGGCCTCATAACAAAGTCTGGCGGTTGTACCCGAGGTGATACAGTCGTCCACGAAAAGGATGGAACTGTTTCGGATATTCCAGGATTCCAGCAACTTTGGTTTTGACCCCTCCGTGGATAACTCAAGGTGACAACCAGGGGCCTTATAGGATCTCATCTGGGCGCAGAACCCGATTGTATCTTGGTTTTATTGATTGGCTTTTTCAGAGCAACAAATAAAAAAGTGGGACTAGCGTGGGACCAAAGCAGCGATAAATAAAAAAGGACCCACAGCTAATGCTATAAGCCCTTTATTTTACTGGTGCCGAGGGACAGAATCGAACTGCCGACACGGGGATTTTCAGTCCCCTGCTCTACCGACTGAGCTACCTCGGCACGCGACGGGATTGTGCGTTCCTTAATTATTCGAAGCCGTTTGCGTTGTCAAGATTTTTTTCTCCCAAATCGCCCAATTGATGCTGCAATATGGCACAGGCTGCAAGAGTGGCGGTCTCAGCGCGAAGAATACGGGGGCCCAACCCGGCCGTGACAAAGCCGGAAGTTTTCGCAACGTCCACTTCCCGGGCGGTCAACCCTCCTTCAGGGCCGAACATGGCGATTATTTTCTTCACCCCTTTATTGTTCGTTTTCAACACCCCGGAACAAAACGGCCCGGTCTCTTCTTCCCAGAACATTATTTTAAGGTCACATGTACTGGCATAAACCAGCACTTCTTCAAACGAAGCAATGGGGCATATGTTCAGGATCGATCCCCGCCGGCACTGTTTGAGGGACTCCATTGCAATCTTGTTCCATCGTTGCCGGCGCTTTAGCAGCCGGTTCGGGTCCGGGATTGGAACGGACCGTTCCGCAATAAACGGGATCCAATCTGTCACCCCAAGCTCGGTGAGCTGCCGGATAAGACGATCCATCTTTTTATCTTTTAACAGGCCCTGAGCGACGATCAATTCTACCGGGGAGTCGGCCAGGGATGGGAACCTGCGAAGAATTGACAGGGCCACCCGGGAGCTTGAGACCGACAGGATTTCTGCTTCGAACTCACTTCCCAGGCCGTCAAAAAGAACTATCCTGTCGCCGGATTTTAAGCGCAAAACATTTTTTATGTGTTTTGCATCCGTTCCGCAAATAGCGGCCGCACCCGCCGCATCCACTGGATGATCATAGAAAAAGCGCCTCATGGAAGTCTGTCACCTGCCATATAATTTCGTTGCCAGGATCTTGCATCATACCGGCAATGCCGTCAAGTGAAATAGTCCTATTCCCTGCCGTATCCGCCTCCGGCCAAACACCTTGACACGGCAAAAGTCCTGTGGTAAATCAGGGGCCATATGCCATTAAATTATCCGCTGTGAATCGTAATGAATTTGCTCCAGGCAACATGAGCCGGATCGAAACTCCTGTGGGCAGC
>JAUYIZ010000024.1 GCA_030688615.1 Desulfobacterales bacterium
GGTCAAGTGAATTTACACCCCGATCGCCGCGTCTGCGGCTTCAATGAATCTGGGACCGTCAAGTTCAGAGGAAAGGGTGCTTCGTTTCCCGGTGTTTTATCATATTAAAAACAGTGAATATCCTTAACCAGGAGATCCAGGATGGATGGGAACATACACACCGCCGGCGCCTTATGGGGAGGGCCAAAATTCTTGATAAAAGTGAATATTTTCAATCTTCACTTTATTTTTCAAGCATGGCCTCAGCCTTTTCTCGGTGATCTCCACGATTGTGTGAAGACCCCCTCCCCGGTCAGTCAGACATATAAGGTTTTGAGTCCGGCCGATATCCTGCGGTTTCGATAGGTACATCCAGGCGAGCCTCCCGGCACCGAATACCCGATTACTTTCCCCATATGGTTATCATCATCGCACCGGTGACCATTAAAAGAGCGCCAATGGTTCGCATGGCTATGTTTTTTTCTTTAAAAACAACACCGCCGTAAATGAGTCCAAGAACTATGCTCAAACGCTTAATTGATATCATATAAGCAGCTTTAGTCAATGAAATCGCAAAGGAGTGCAACAGTAAATGCAAAAAAAATAAAAGCCCGGCGACAACTCCTTTTTGTTTGTTGGCCCGGAAGGTCTGCAGCTTTATTTTGCCTGAGATCCGAAATAACGCCAGCAGCAACAAATTGATAGTCGAAAAAAAAGTTATTGAAAAAAATAAGGGTGATGAATGCATAATGGCCTGTTTGCCGAACACGGCGCCTAAACTGTAGGCAAAAGCCACAATGAGCATCAGCCAGGACCCGGTTTCACGGAAAACTGCCTTTAAAGGCGAAAGCAAAGCGTTCTTGGCAGGCTCCAGATTTATAATGTAGCCGCCCACGCAGATAACGATGATTCCCGAGATGCCCCAGGCATTGGGCCTTTCATCTAACACAATTAAGCCGGTCAGCACCATGAATACCGGTGTAAAAGAAAGATAGGGCAAGGTTAGCGATAAGGGCGACACCTGGATGGCCCTAATATGCAGGAAAAATCCGACGCCGTTGATTGGAAGACTGATTATAAATGCCTGGAGAAATATGCGATCCAGCGGTGGGGCCGGTATGAAAGGGATGACGGCAACCAGTATTGGAAGGCTGTAAAGCAGGGGGTAGGCCAACATTTCATAGGTGCTCAAGCCGGAAAAATACTTTTTCACCCAGGCATCATGGGAGGCAACCACCAGAGCCGTCAGAAAAGATAAAATAAACCACAGCATCTAGGAGTCTCCCCGGATTGTCTCTTTCTCAAGGCTTGTAGTACATGAGCTGTTTTGCATAGGGTGAGATTCGGACCACCAAACTATTCATCTCTTCTTCAGACATCGGGTGGAAAGATCCTGCCAGATTCACATTTTCTTCCAGCTGAAGGATATTATCACAGCCGATGACAACAGCGCTGATAGGCTGTGAAAGGGCAAAACGCAAATACGGCGCCATGTTTTCAAAGCCGGGAACCCTTGCTGCAAATCCTCTAAGATAGACTTTCATTCCGATGATGCCCATTCCTTTCTCGTTGGCAAGTGGTACCACAATATCAATAAAATTGTCATGAGCGGGTTCTGCCGGATTTACAGGAAGCAATACCGTGTCAAAGTCATAGGTGTCGATACAACGCTTCAAAATGAAGGGGTCATGGTGACCGGTTAGCCCTACAAACCGTGTCAAGCCTTTCTTTTTTGCTTCCGCGAAGGCTTCGATAGCGCCGTGAGATCCGAATATCTCAGCCATATCCTCTTCAGTTCTCACATCATGAACCTGCCATAGGTCAAGATGATCCGTATTCATGTTGTTAAGAGTTTCTCGCAAATCACCCAAGGCCCCTGTCTTATCTCTGGCATGGGACTTGCTCGTGAGAAATATATCATTTCTCCTCTCTTTGAGTGCTAAGCCATAGTAGGACTCGCTTCCAGCGTAAGCGCGGGCTGATTCGAAGTAATTTATCCCCATGTCGATGGCACGATTAATAAGGCCATAAGCTTCTTTCTCATACCCGTTAGTTCTGAGTATTCCCTCTCCGCCGAGAGCCAAGATGGTAACTTCAGCTTCTGTTTTCCCAAGCGTTCTCTTTGGAATATTCATGGAGATCCTTTCAGTTCAATTGATGCGTTATCCCGTAGAAGGTTTCTTGATATATTGAAAACAGCACTATTCAATCACGGCCGTTACAATTCAGGGCGAAAGGTCCGCCTTCGGCTGACGCAATTGCGCTTCCGTTTCGAAGAATAAATTTACCCGCTTCAGGTACTGAGCCGGCCGGCGCGTTTTTTTGATTTTTTTCATTGTCTTTTTGCAATCTTCAAAGGCGTCAAGATCGACAGGCCCTTCGTAACGCTGCAGACCGGTTCGGGGATGAATGATGATTTCCGATAGCGGGTATTGGTCGATCACCGGCAGCAGCCTGAAAATATCGGCGTTTTCTTTCCATCCAAGCCGTACTTTGATGGAAAGCGACCCGCGGATTTCGGGAATGACCCTGTCGAGAAAGGTCCGAATCCGGTCCGTGTAGGGCAGCATGCCGGAGCCCCGTTGCTTGTTGGCCACCATGGGATAGGGGCAGCCCAGGTTCCAGTTGACGGTGTCATACCCCAGGTCATGCAGGTAGTTGGCCAGAACGATAAAATCCGCTGCGGTTTTGCTCAGAATCTGAGGGACAACCGGCATGCAGGTATTGTTTTCCGGAAGGACGTCTTTGACGTATTTTCTCTTGATACGGTGATCCTGTCTGCTGGCGATGAACGGAGCCACCGCCAGGTCGAATCCGCCAAAATGGTCTGCAAAGGCGCTCCTGAACATATGGTCGGTAAACCCCTGCATGGGGGCCATGTATAGTCTAATTCGCGACATTTGTCCACCCCGGGATTTCATGAATTTCAATTACCAACATAACACCTAACATAATAAATTATAAATATTTTAATCACTATTCGATATGTGATTCCGTTTCTACGGAGTTGAGTTTTTCTTGGCGGATAATTTTAAGTTTATTTTTCAGAATCCCATGTTTTTTATCAACCGCAGGATTTTGATTCTGTATTTCACAGATGAGGCCATGAAATCAAACTATAATAAACTCATTTTCAGGTCACCCATTTTATTGGCAATGCAAGATGTGACGCTTAATATTTCTTGTTTCAACGGGGCTTTTGTGTTTTGAGTACAATGGGTCTGGATTTGTTAGCAGTGGGAGCCTGTGCATTGTATTGAAATTTAATGTGCCGGCGCTTTTTAAAAAACCGATTGAGGATTGGATATCGTAAACACCGTGGTTAACAACCAAGCCCCGAGCGGGCGCAAACCAAAAAAGAAACGGCTGTCACCCCAGTCGTCAATTCCGGAAGCAGGAAAACTGGGGCAATGGCCGGCAACGGGCATCTGCGGAAACGATATCACCAGCTCAACGCTTTATGTTGCCGCCATCGCCACCTATTACGCCGGTTATCTTGCGCCGGTGGTTCTGCTGATCGTTGCCGGGGTGCTTTATCTTTACCGCAGTGTATACAACGAGGTCGTCACGGCTCTACCGCTTAACGGTGGCGCCTACAATGCCTTGTTGAACACGACCAGCAAGTTCAAGGCTTCCATTGCCGCCTGTCTTACCGTTTTGAGCTATCTGGCCACCGCCGTCATCAGTGCCCGTATTTCTATGGCTTATATTGAAAGCCTCTTTCCACCATGGCCGGCCTTGTATGCCAGCGTGGGGTTGCTGGCTGTTTTTGCGGTGCTAACGATGATCGGCATCAGCGAATCCAGCCGCGTGGCCATGGTAATCTTTATCTTTCACATGCTGACCTTGACGGTCCTGGCGATCTCGGCCCTGGTCAATATGTTCGCGGACATGTCTTTGTTAACCGCCAACTGGGGGTACCTGCCGCCGAACACCTCGCTAATATCGGCGTTGTTTTTTGGTTTTTCAGCTGCGTTACTGGGCATCAGCGGTTTTGAATCCAGTTCTAACTTTGTCGAAGAACAAAAGGCCGGTGTTTTTCCGAAAATGCTGCGCAATATGTGGGTCGCGGTCAGCATTTTCAATCCGCTGATCGCCTTGCTGGTACTGGGTAATTTTGATAACATCCAGATTCCGGAGCACCAGCGCGATTACCTCTTGGCCATACTGGCCGAGCGGGTGTTTACAGGGAACGGGCTGAAGGTTCTGGTAAGCATTGATGCGGCCGTTGTGCTTTCCGGCGCGGTGCTCACCAGCTATGTCGGCGTTACCGGATTGATTCGCCGTATGGCACTTGATCGCTGTTTGCCCCAGTTTCTTCTGCGTACCAATCGGCGGGGCTCGTCCCCTTGGATTATCCTCAGTTTCTTTGCTCTGTGTGTCAGCGTCATTGGGGTGACCGGAGGCAGGCTGTTAAGCCTGGCAGGGGTTTACACAATCAGCTTTCTGTCGGTGATGACCCTGTTCGCAACCGGCAATATTCTGCTCAAGGTCCGCCGGAAGCGGCTGCAACGTGATTTTGTCGCCAGCTGGCCGACGGTGCTGTTAGCACTTACGGCCACCATCATAGGTATCGTCGGAAATATCGTGATGAAAGATGAGTTCAATTCCCAGGCGGTTGTTTTTTTCACCCGGGGGGACGATGCCGCTAATCTTAACCGGGTGATGCTGTATGTGCGCCATAACGAGACCAGCAACCGGATATTGATAGTTCATGTTTACGAAGATAAAAAAGATATTCCGGATAGCCTTCGGCAGGACATTGCCTTTCTGGACAAGGTTTATCCGGAAATAAAAATGGACCTGGTGCTGCGCAGCGGCATATTCGGTCCGGAGATGGTGGAACAGCTATCGCAGGAACTAAACGTGCCCAAAAACTATATGTTCATCGGTCATCCCGGCAAAAAATTCCCCCACAATATAGCGGAGCTGGGCGGTGTTCGGCTCATCATTTAAGGTAAATTGTTGCGGGGGCATTACCCTGTCAGATAGACCAATTGGAATCTGAAAGAGGTTTATGTCGTTCCCGGCTGACGGCGGTTTCAATTTACAGGCGGCTTTTTCAACGGGCTGGCTATGCAGTCAATGTAAGGGGAGATTGTACAATTGACCCACTTTGATGTCATTATCATCGGCGCAGGCGCTTCGGGTCTGATGTGTGCCAGGACTGCCGGCTGGCGGGGACGCCGCGTGCTGGTTCTGGAAAGAAACAGCCATGCAGGGAAAAAAATCCTGATATCCGGGGGCGGACGGTGCAATTTTACCAATCTTAATATGGAGCCCGACTGCTTTATTTCGGACAATCCGCATTTTTGTAAATCCGCTTTAAAGCGCTATACCCACCGGGACTTTATTGCGATGGTCGAGAAGCACGGCATCCGGATTCAGGAACGTCAGCAAGGTCAGCTGTTCTGCCGGAATTCCGCCGGGGATATACTCCGGATGCTGTTGGCGGAATGTAAACAGACCGGAGTCCGCATCCAGACGGGTTGCGGGATAAATTCGATAGCAGCGAATAGAAAAGAAAACATCGGCCCCCAGAGGTTCACGCTGTCGACAAGCAAAGGTGACTTTTCGGCAACCTCTGTGGTGGTCGCAACCGGAGGGTTGTCCATGCCCAACCTGGGCGCCAGTGGCTTCGGCTACGACATCGCCCGGCAGTTTGGGCTGCGCGTGTTGCCGACCCGGGCCGGCCTGGTGCCGTTTCGCTTCAGTGACAGCTTTAAAGCGGTGTCGGAGCGCCTGTCGGGTATTTCCCTGGAAGTTACACTGGGTACTGCCGAAAAGACCTTCAGCGGAAGCGTGTTATTTACCCATCGCGGTCTGAGCGGACCGGCAGGGTTGCAGCTCTCCAATTACTGGATTCCCGGTGAATCCATAACGATGAATGTGTTGCCCGGCGTCGATTTGGCGCGGTGGCTAAGATTACAGAAGCAGGATCACCCGAAAGCGCTTCTGGGTAATCTGCTGGCGCAGCGTTTGGCGAAACGTCTGGCCCATGAATTGCAGGCCCTCTTCTGGCAGCCATGGGCGGACAGGTCCGTCGCCGAACTGCCGGATTCCACGCTTGTCAATATCGCAGAGGGACTCGCGCACTGGCAGTTAAAACCTTCGGGAACAGAAGGCTACCGGACCGCCGAGGTAACCATAGGGGGAGTGGACACCGGCGAGTTGTCCTCCAAAACCATGGAAAGCAAGATCCAGCGGGGTCTCTATTTTATCGGTGAAGTCGTCGATGTCACGGGGTATCTGGGCGGCTTTAATTTTCAGTGGGCCTGGTCGTCGGGCTATGCGGCCGGCAAGTTTGCATAGTATGATCATCCCCAAAAGAGTTGGTGATCATGTTAGGATTTAAGGGTGCCGGGGCTCTGGGAAAGAGGAAAGGTTCGGATATGGGAAAAGAGGGGATGGGAGAAAAACCCAAATATAAAAGACCTGCGGCAGATACGACGGGTAAAGGCTTCAGTTCGAATAGGAAGTTCCTGCCTAAAGGACTTGTAATTCTTTACGAGGATCGGGATATCCTGGTGGTGGATAAGCCGGCGGGCCTTCTGACGGTTGCTACAAAAACGGAAAAATTGCGCACGTTGCACTTCGTTCTGACGGATTATATCCGCAAGGGCAGTGCCAAATCCCGCAAAGAGGTTTATGTCGTTCATCGGCTGGACCAGCAGACTTCAGGGGTGCTCATATTTGCCAAGACCGAAACGGCCAAGCTCACCCTGCAGGGCCGGTGGCCGGAAACCGCAAAAGAATATCTGGCGGTGGTTCACGGCAGGCTTGCGGAGCGCTCCGGCACCATTAGGTCATACCTGACGGAAAACAAGGCGAGTCAGGTGGTGTACGCGACAACCGACACCACAACGGGAAAGCTGTCCCATACGGCGTATAAGGTGCTCCGGGAGACGAAAGGTTTCTCCCTGCTGGAAATCCATCCCTTGACCGGCCGAAAGAACCAGATACGCGTCCATCTTGCCGATATCGGGCACCCGGTTGTGGGCGACCGGAAGTACGGGAAAGGGAACGAACACTACGCCCGCATGGCGCTTCATGCCAGATCGATTGCCTTTAACCACCCCTTCAACGGCAAGCGTCTCTTCTTTGAGGCGGACGTGCCGGAATACTTTGACAAGTTTGTCGGCCGGATCGACCGGGAAAAACAGAAATATCGCGAGAAACGAAGTGATCAGCAGAATGCGGATGCATTTTCAGATCTAGACGGAGGTAGCATTGGAAAAGCTGAAAGGGTTTCAGCGAAAATATCTAAGGGGCTTGCCCAGATTCAAAAATAGGTCAATGGTTGGGCGTATATTTGCGATGTGTCACAGGTCTCTTCCGTATAGCTCGGGATATCCAAATTTCAGTGTGCGGAGTCAATGATATCCAGGGCGAACATT
>JAUYIZ010000025.1 GCA_030688615.1 Desulfobacterales bacterium
TAAACGGAAATAACTTTCAGACCCCCAGGCCGTCATTCCTGGGCAGGCGGGGCACGTAGTGAAGCAATAGCGCTTGTCAACAAAAAAAATATTTCTCTGTTTATAAAGGATATAAATTCTAAAGAGGAATAATGGGATTGCAGCAGGTTTAGTGTTTCCGACCACCGGTCTTAAGCCTTCGATAAGCTTTTGCCAGGTAGCGCCCGGCCAGATAGGATCTGTCCAGATCGATCAGAAACCGTCCCTGCAGGGCCGACCGGCCCAGCAGAATCCGGAATTTCATGTTATCGCGCCGGGTCAGGTTCACTTCGATGGGCCACAGTTTATTGGCCCATGACAGGGTTGTATGGATAATATAACGCTGCTCGCTGTGCCCGCCTGAATCCTTGACCATGCGTTGTTCTTTGACATCGGCTTCACAATAGCAGACAATGCTGGTGTTTTTCTGCATGGGGTGAATCCCGAACCGCACCTTTTTCCGGTTTTTAACCTTAAACACCTCGATATCAAAGGCATGCAGCGCAGAGGTCCTGGCCCCGGTGTCTATTTTAGCCTTTATAGCCGGGATTTTCAGGTCCGGCAGCGCAACCCATTCCCGCCATCCGATGATCGCCTTATTGTCTTCCGATGCTGTCATTTTCCTTAAACCTCCGGTCAACGAAGTAAATATCCTGTCCCTACAATTTCCAATGACCCAAATTCGAAAATCCAAACGATGTCTCGTCCTGGAAGGTTTGGGTCATTGAATATTGGAATTTGAGATTTTTTTGTAATTTGGTGCTTGGAATTTGTAATTTTAGACCCTAAACGCCATGGTAGAGCCATCTTTCCCTGACCTGGCCCAGAGGACCAGGTTTTCAATACTGAATCAATGCAGGATTTACCCGTCTTCAGCAAACGCCGCGCCATCCGGGCATCTTCCACCCGGACCGGTATTTTTTTCTGAAAGCAGCATAACACAACCGCGGCCGGAATTACTAATGAAGTCATTAATATTTAGACAGGATCAACAGGATTTGTGGGATTTTTTTTAAAAAATATCTTGTCGATCCAGTTAATCTTGTGAGCGATTTTTGTTTGACACATCCATTGCTTTCCAATAGATTAAATGGTGATTTTACGTATTCATCAACAGGCCCATCGGGATAGAATCATGTCGCTTATCAAGGAGCGCCCCGGCGCTGTAGTGGCCATATGCACGCTGGTGGCAGTCGGTGTAATCGGTATTTTACTCCGAACCGTGTGGATCAGCCGGGGGGGGCTCCAATTGCGTGACAAGGTCTGGCAGCTGACCCTGGGATTTCAATTTCAATCGGACCGGCCCGGTGCGGTTGCTTCCATTGCGCTGCCAGGCGACACGACGCAGGTCAGGGTTTTGGGGCAGACTTTTTTTTTCCCCAAAATGCGGCAAACAAGATTAAGAGACACCACCAGTGACCTGCGGGAAGCCGTATTTGTGGCGCCCTACCCCGGCGAATTTTATTTGCGCGCCGACTTTCAGATATATCTTTTGCACACCGTAAAGCCGCCGCCAAAAACAAAAAAAACCGCTCTGTCGGCCGACAGCCGGGAACTTTATTTAAACGGGGAACCACACATTCAGATCGAAGACGAGCGGGTCAAATCCACCTTTGAAATGTTATTTTCCAGCGAAACCGAAAAAAACAAATTGCTGGAATTGATCGCGGATTTTTCTGAAAAAAAAATTGCCGGCCTGGCCATGGGCGGGCCCGCTGATGCAGCCGGTGCGCTGCTTGACAGGAAAGCAACCACCCTCGGAAGGGCCCGCGCCATGGTGGCCTTGTGCAGAATCGCCAAAATCCCCGCCCGGCTGGTCAGCGGGTTCATCCTGGACGAAAACCCTTCCGCCCTACCGCATTTCTGGGTTGAAGTTTTTCTGGACGACCAATGGCTCCCGGTGGACCCGGAGAACGGATATCGTTTTGACCTGCCGGCCAATTTTGTTCCGTTTCGCCCGGGAGGAAGCGAAATCTTTCAAATCAAAGGGGGAACCGGGCTCACCCGGGCATATTCCATTACCCACATCACAGAACCACATGGTTTTCGGGGCAGCGAAAGAAAGAATCCCATGGAGATTATCGACCTGACGCGCCTTCCGGTATCGGTGCAGTCTTCCCTGATAATACTGCTGATGCTGCCCGTTGGCGCCCTGATCACCACCTTTGCCCGCAATGTCATCGGGATCAGGGCCATCGGCACCTTCACCCCTACCCTTCTGGCCCTGGCCACCGTCTATGCTGACTGGCGGACCGCCACGGCCATATTTATTATTGTGGTCGTAATCGGCCTCGGTGGGCGTTCCCTGCTTCCTGGCTTGAAATTATTGAAAATCCCGCGGCTCAGCCTGGTATTCACGCTGGTAACGGTTTCGATGACCTTTACGGTGTCGGCGCTCGAGTACATTCATTTCACCCCGGACGGCCATGTGGTGCTGCTGCCGCTGGTGGTGTTGACGACCATTGTCGATCGTATATATTCCGTAGCGGACAGGGATGGCAAGCGGCTTGCGCTGCAACGCTTATGCTGGACCATTGTGATAGCTTTAAGCTGTGTATGGATCTTTACATGGCAAATATTCGGCCGCCTGCTATTGATCTATCCCGAGCAGCATTTCATCACGCTGGCGCTCCTGCTGCTGCTGGGTCTGTACAATGCCCGCAAACTGTCGGATTTGCCATATTTTCATTTTTTGTCCGAAGAGCATTTAAAACGGGTGGGGACTGCTAAATCTTAAATTCCAATGTTCAATGACCCAAGCCTTCCTGGACGGGACAGCGTTTGGATTTTCGAATTTGGGTTATTGAAAATTGTTTGGTATTTGTAATTTGATATTTGTAATTTCAATCATACAATGAACTTCCAACAAAGCAAATCCCCTCCGGGGATAACCAAAGCCTGGTCCTCAGGGTCAGGATATTTACTAACCGGCCGACATGTCGTAGGAGCCCTTAAAATGTATCAGGAATATGATGTTCCGTTCCACACCACAGGGGAAAATATTTGCCTTTCCGCGCAAGCAGAGGGGGATCACTGGGTTTACCGGAGGCAATGCCTGGATGAAAAGATCGAAAAAATCCTGATTGCCAACGGCGGGAAAATCATCGTCAATCCGATCGAGCCGCTGACCACACCCAAAGAGATCACCCCGTATTTTTTGATTTCGTTCCAACGGAAATTATTGCTGGCCCCCGGGGCCAGTGAAAAGCTTTTTCTAAAATTACCCGTTGAAACCGGTGTTTACCTGTCCTCCGGCGGGCAATTCAAGCTGCTCGACAGCTTCTCTCTGATAAAACCGAAATTCACCCTCTACGGCACGCCCAGCAAGGGTCTTATCTGCAAGTGCTGCAAAAGCGACCTGTATTCCGCCAAGCCGGACGCGGACCCTTTGCAGGAAAGTGTCATGCAGCTGACCCTGTCCAACGGGACCGACGGCTGGGTGGAAGTTTCCCAGGCTGTTTTCAACGGCTACGGAATGAAGATCTATTACAGCGACAGCCTGGTCGGCATGCAGGCCGTTATGAAAATCAGCGGGGGAAATATGGCGGAAACGGACTTCACGGATGCCCCGCTGGCGCCGGACATGAAAAAATCTCTGGAAGCTTTCAAGATGACAAAGATTTTTTTGACGGCCACGAAATTTGTCATGGAGATGGGCCTATGATTCTCAACACGGTGGTTTACTCGGACGTTACGGTCTTTAACCTGATGGTTGCCTTGCTGACCATCCTTGGCGCATTTTTCGGCGCACGGGCCGTTTCCCTTTACCTCAGAAGATTTTTGAAAGAAAAAGTTGCGCCCGAACACGCGGATATCATCAACAAAATCGTCTATTACTGCATTATTGTTTTTGCCGTTGTCTCCCTGCTGCCCAACATCGGCGTAAAACCGTCCGGGCTGATGGTGGCCGGGGGCGTGGTCGGACTGGCGGTCGGATTTGCGTGTCAGAGCATCATCGGCAACCTGGTATCCGGAATTTTTCTCTTCATGGAAAGGCCCATTAAAATCGGCAACGGGGTAAACATCGATGGAATCGAAGGCACCGTGGAGGACATCCAGATCATGTCCACCACCCTGAGGGGACTTGACGGGTGCTATATCCGGATCCCGAACCAGAAGGTCTTCACCTCTAATATAACCAACTATGCGGCCCACGTTGCCCGGCGGTTCAACTATGTTGTGGGCATCCGTTACAGCGACGATGCCGACCGGGCAATTAAAATCATCAAGGATCTGCTCAACGACCGCCCCCTGGTGCTCATGAACCCGGAGCCGATGGTATTTGTGGATGCCCTGGCAGACAACTCCGTGAATATCGTGGTGAGGGCCTGGGCCCCCACCACGGAATGGCTGCCGGTCAAGGCGGAGATCTTGTACCGCATCAAGCAGGCGCTGGAAAAAGAAGGTATACAGATCCCCTTCCCCCAGCGGGTGGTCTGGTACGGCGACCGGGAGCAACCGGCGGAATCCGCCCCGTGAAGCGCAACAGCGAACGCATTGCCTGCAGCTTGCTGCAGGCAATCTTCAAATCCTGATAAACTGGAAGATGGCGCCCGGGGTCAGCGGACAATGGAAAAACCCAGGCGAAACGCCTGGCTGCGCAATTTATAGTCGATCAGGCTTTCGGCCAGGCTGTTCACATATTGCGCCTGAAGATACAAATCGATGTTGCCGGACAACTGCTGGCGCAGGGGATAGGTCAGATCCACCTGGATCGAGCCGCCCTGTGCGCCCCATCGCAGGTTCGATCCCAGGACCAGGCTGTCGGCCTTGCCTGCTTTCAGCTCCAGGTCAAAATAGCCCCGATAGTCGGCCAGGTCTGCATTACCTTCCTCTTCATTGGCCACGTAGGCCCATACTTTCGGTGCAATCTGCAGCCCGAACTTGGTATCTTCATCATAAAAAATAAAGAGCGGCTTGGCATACAGGGTGTTCGTGCTGCGGGAATTCTCACCGCCGCGTCCGTTGGACTCATGCTGAAAGCCCGTCTGAAGGTAAAAGCCTTTTATGCGGCCGAAACCGGTATTCAGGTTTGATGTGCGGAAAAAAATCTCCGGTTTGTAGCTGGTGTCCTCGAAGGGCAGGGAGGCCGACCTCAGATCCCAGAATGAGGTCTGGGTGTATGCGAAGTGGATCTGCCTCAGCCAGGGGTGCCGGGCGATCAGGGGCCCCTTGCTGTCAAACAGCCGATACTTTAAACTGAGCTGAAACCTGCTCTTCTTCGGATCGGTTCCCACCAGAAAATACATCGGTTCATAGCCGGATATATTGCCAAGATAGGGCTGGTATAAGGAGAAGAAGGCATCCAGATCGGCGTACTGCCGGGCAGCAGGATCGGTTTCCGTTCCCGCCGCCTTGACAGGCGCTGCAGGCGGCGCGCCCACCGCCAGCAGCACCGAGGCGCCGCCCAGCGACAGGACCTTCATCTTTACCGTGCCCGCGACCGTGGCGGGTATGGTCAGGGCATAATTCATCCTGGCAAATTCACCTTTGGCAAGGGTCAGCGGCTTTCCCGGAACGGGCTGGACCGGCCGGGCCGTCACCTCGACAGCGCCGCCATCCCAGTCGAGCCGGCAGACAAGTTCCCCCTGCGGGGCAACCCGTATGGGGTTATCCCCCGGGTTGTGCCAATAGACCGTAAACGTCAGGATTCCGCCGGCCGGGTGCGTTGCCGGAGAAACCACGACCACAGGCTCCGGCTGGCCGGCAAAGAGCGTCATGCTTTGCAGCAGGATCATCAGCGCGACGGCATATTTGAATCTGCCTGCAGCAAGCCGCAGGGGATGCGCTTCACTTTTGCGGTTCAACCCCGACCTGGCCGGCATGTTGCTCTGGAACGGACCTGAATGCCTGACATTTCCCTCCTGGTTTGCCCGGCTGTCCATATTGGCTCCTCGCGCGTGCAGGTTAAAAGCTTACTGTTTCCCGAATATCGGCTGTCTTGAAAGTACCACAGAAAATTTTTCTGATCAAGCCTTTACGGCCTGCGTTAACGGACTGCTTGTTTACGATTTGGAAGCGGGGCAGCCTTCAGGCGGATTGTTTTTCAGATCTCCGGCGCTCTTCAGCCCGGATTTCCCGCCGCAGGAGCTTGCCGACTTTAGACTTGGGGAGCATATCCCGAAATTCAATATATTGGGGGACCTTGTAGGCGGCTATTTTCTCCCGGCAGTGCCGGATCAGTTCGCTGCCGTCCACACCGCGTACGCCTTCCTTGAGAACCACGATGGCCTTGATTCGTTCGCCGACTTTTTCATCCGGAACACCGATGACACAGGCTTCTATGACGGCGCCGTGTCCTTTCAGGATGCTTTCGATTTCCGAGGCCGACACCCGGAATGCCTTGTGCTTGATGATGTCGGCGCTCCGTTCCACGTAATAGATCAGGCCGTCCGGGTCCATGCGCACAAAATCGCTGGTGCGGTACCATCGTTTCCCGTCTATCTGCACAAAGGTCCTGGCCGTTTCTTCAGGCTTGTTCCAGTAGTCCAGGATCAAACCGCAAGAAATCATCAGCTCGCCCGGTTCTCCCGGAGAAACCGGCGCCAGGGTCTCCGGGTCAGCGATCCGGTAGGCTTTGGAGGCCACGGTAAATCCCATGCAATCCGACGTCGGTTCCTTGTCCAGGGCACTTTGCGCCAGGGTGCCCGCTTCGGTGGAGCCGTATAACTGGTAGATGGGCCGGCCGGTGAGTTTCCTGAAGCGATGGAACACTTCTGCCGGCAGCAGATCACCGCCGCTCCAGCAAAATTTCAGGGAAGACAGATCATAGGACGGCAGCCTGGCGTTTTCCAGCATCATGCGGTACAGCGCCGGGCTGCCCATCATGAGGGTCACCTTGTATTTATCGATGGTGTTCAGAATGGCGTCGATGTTGGGCACCGGCATGATGATGGCAGGGATTGTCGCGTAAAGCCCCATCCCCATGCAGGCCATCTGCCCTAAAATATGAAAAAGCGGATTGATCATGATCAGCCGCTCTTGTCCTTGCACAACATGGCCCTCGATAATGCCGGCGGTTTCAACAATATTTTGCAGCAAGAAGGCGTGTGTCCCGGCGACGCCTTTGGGGTCAGCGGTGGTCCCGCCGGTGTACAGGATATGGGCCAGATGCTCCCCGGGATCGATTTTTACCTTTGGCGGGTCCGGCGAGGCACTTTTCAATAAATTCCTGAAAAAATAAATACCCTCGCCTTTTTCCACGTTGCCGAAGGGTATGCAGTCAACGGCGCGGCCGATAATCCGCTTCCAGCGGGGCAACAGATCCGCAATATTGGAAATCACCACCCTTTTCAAAGGGGTGTCCGGGAACACCTCCCGGACATAGCCGTAATTGGTATCCTGGCAGACAATGGTTTCCGCCCCGGAATCGTTAAGCTGATAAGCAATTTCATACGGCGTATAGATGGGTGATGTCGGAACCACGACGGCGCCGATCTTCAAAACGGCAAAATAAGCAATGAGCCACTGGGGACAATTTTGCATGTAGATCATTACTTTGTCATTATCCCGCACGCCCAGTCCGTAAAGGGCGGAGGCAAACCGGTCCACCTGGTTCAGCAACTGCGAGCAGGTCCACTTCTCGCCGAGAAAATAAATGGCTGTCTGACGCGGGAATTGCTGTGCCATCCGCTGCAGCCCGTCACTCACGTTTTCATCGTTTGATCGTGCGCCTATCATGGGTTAAGCTTTCCCGTCCGCTTGCGCACCAAAATATGCAGCAGCCACATCCGGATTGCCCTTGAGCGCTTCCGGCGTCCCCTCCACGACGGATATCCCGTTTTCAATCACATAGCCATAGTCAATGATGGGGAAAAGGGGTCTGGCATACTGCTCGCTCACCAGGATCGTAATGCCGGTCTGCTCTTTGATCTGCAAAATCGCGCGGGCAAGCCGTTCTTCCACGAGCGGGGCCAGTCCCAGCAGGGGTTCATCCAGAATCAGCAGTTTTGGCTGGGCCATGAGGGCCCGGGCGATGGCCAGCATCTGCTGCTCGCCGCCGCTGAGAAAGCCGGCCTGCCGCTTTTTCAGTGCAACGAGTTCCGGGAATATCGAGAAAACATATTCGAGGGTTTTCTTTTTTTGGGATTTATCGGCCAGGATGCCTCCGATCTTCAGATTTTCCAGGGTGCTGCTGTCCGAAAAAATCCGCCTACGTTCCGGGCAGAGAATAATGCCTTTCCTGGCCCTTTCGCTGGGCTTGAGGTTGAAGATATCTTCACCGTTAAAGGTAATCTGTCCAAAAAGGCTGATTCTTTCACCGCCGGCCATTGCTTTCTTTTTTTTAATGTGCAGCATGATTCCCGAAATGGCATGCATCAAGGTGGATTTGCCGGCGCTGTTGGGCCCGAACACACCGACAATCTGATTTCGCCGGCAGGTAAAGGAGATATTATTGACGGCCACGGCATTTTCATAAAACACCATCAGGTCTTTCACCTCTAAAATGAAATCGTCTGCCTGCATGTCATGCTTCCCTGCCGAAATAAGCCTGCCTGACGTTCTCATCCTTCATGACTTCCAGCGGCGGACCTTCGCCGATTTTGGCGCCGAAATTCAACACCATCAGCTTATTGGCAACCCGGAAGAGTTCTTTCAGTCGATGCTCGATCATGATAAAAGTGATTCCCCGCATCTGGAGCCTTTCGATGAGCGGTATCATGCTGTGAATTTCGGCCATGCTGAGACCGGAAAAAACCTCGTCACAGATAATGACCTCCGGACTCAATGCCAGGCATCTGGCCAACTCAAGCCGCTTCAAATAGCCAAGTGGAAGCGCTCCGGCCGGCTTGTAGGGGACATGGGCGCTGCGCTCGAAACCCACATCTTCCAAAAGATCGATGGCCACCATGTCCCGATCGCCGAATTTGCCCCTTCCCTCCCGCCGGGAGCGGGCGGAAAACAGCGCGGGAATAAGGTTTTTGTAGGCCGGCAGGGTGGGAAAGGGTCTCATGATCTGGAACGTGCGCGCAATGCCGGCATCGACAATCAGATGCGCCGGCCATTTCGTGATATCCCGGCCCTTGAATATGACTTGGCCGGCATCTTTCTCGATAAACCCGGTGATGAGGTTGATCAGGGTGGTCTTGCCGGAACCGTTCGGACCGATGACGCCGAGAATATCGCCCTTTCCAAGTTGAAAGCTCACATTCCGGACGGCGGTTACCCCGCCGAAAGATTTGCCCAGACCATTAACCGCGAGCATTCCGGAAAATCCCCCTGTCTACACCTTTACCCATCTTTCGAACTCCTCATATTTGCGACGGACAAACTGGAACAGCCCCTCACTCCAAAAGACGATGAAGAGCACGATGATGATGGAATAAAAAACGACCCTGAGGGTGCCGAACGCCCGCAGGGCCTCGGATACGGGTATGAGAATCAGACAACCCAGCACCGCGCCGATCAGGGTGCCGCCGCCGCCTACCACGGATGCCGCCACCGGCAGTATGGAAAAATCGATGGCAAACAACGAGGTTCCGACCCAGCCGTAAAGGTGGGTCAGATACGCACCGGCAAAGCAGCCGATTAGAGCCGTGATAAATACGGCCACCGTGCGGCAGCGGGTGATATCGATGCCGGAAGCCTTTATGGCCTGATCATTTTCCATGAGCCCGCGAAACACCAGGCCGGCATCCGAGTTGACGAGCCGGCGCATGGCGAAAAGACAACACAGGAGGACCCCCAGCATGAGGTACTGATTGAGCCAGAAGTTGGGTATGACATCCAGAGCGGAAATGCCCTCGGTGCCGCCGATGATCCCGGTGGCAACGATAATCCTGATGGCGACCAGCGGGTAAATGAAACTGACCAGTACGAAATAGATCCCTCGCAGATGCAGGCACGGACGAAGCGCCAGGGTGCACAGAATGGCGCCCAGAACCGTGCCGATGGGTATGCATATCAAAGGGGACCAGCCGAAGGTCATGTTGAAAAAGCCGGAAATGTATCCGCCGGCGCCCACAAACATGGCACTGCCGAGGCAAACGAGGCCGACATAATTGGCCAGAAAATCAAACCCGATGGCCAGCATGGCATAGACGCCGAAAATACTGATGATTCTCTGCCAGTACATGTTGGGCACCAGAAAAGGCAGGGCCAGAAGGCCCAGGATCAACAGCAGGCGGGGCGCCAGCAAATAGGTCAGCTCCTGCCAGGACGCGATGGCATAGATGGTGTCGGACCGAACCTTTATACCTCGCTGGACCCGTTCTTTACGCCGGATATTTTCAGTCAATGGTCAAACCCTTTCTTCCAGTTCCTTCTGCCGGCCGAAGAGCCCTGAAGGTTTGGCAATGAGGATGATGACAATGGCCAGCATGGCAACCACCATGTGATAGGCGGCCGCCACAAAGTGCACGGTAATCATCTGGGCATAGCCGATGATGAAAGCGGCCAGCACGGCGCCGAACCATCTGCCCAGCCCGCCGCAGACGCATACGGCAATGGCAAACGTGAGCACTTCGTAGCCGCCTTCCACCGTTATGTTCCCTGTGGGCAATATCAGCACCGCGGCCAGGCCGGCCAGCGCCGAACCTAAGGACATGGCCAGAACTGCCGTGTGGTCCGAGTCGATCCCCAGCATCAGTGCGGCACCCTCATCCTGGGCAATGGCCCGCAGCGAAAGCCCTGCGTCCGTAAAATGCGTAAACAGCCACAGACCCAGCACCAGCGCTGCTGCTGCGATCATAATAATGATGCGCTGATAATCCACCGGCACCCCCAGCAGCTGGATGCTCCCGTCGATAAACGGCGGGAGGGTGACGGAACCGCCGCGCAGCCCTCCCCAGCGGAGAAGCTCCATGATGGCGATGCCGATGGACAGGGAGACCATGACTTCAGAGGCCGGCATGCCCCGGACCCGTCTGAGTATCAGTTGATACATGGTGCCGCCGATCAGTGCGGTAATACCCAGGGCCAGGATGATGCAGACCGCCAGGGGAAGTCCCAGTTTGGTGAGCAATATCCATGTGATGTATCCGCAGAGGATGTAAAGGGCGCCGTGGCTGAAATTGGGTATGCCGCTGACCCCGAAAGCCAGGGAAAACCCGATGGCGAACAGGGCCAGGATCAGACTGTTGATGAAACCATAGACGACAACGCTCATATTACGCTCATACTATTTGGTCATCCACGCCGGCAGCTTGATCTGCCCGGTGGCCAGGCCGGCCGGTGCGATAACCACCCGCTTGCCGTTCTGCCATTGAAAAAAACCCGCGACGGTCCCCTCCTTGGGGTCTTCGGAAAAAATCAGGTCATGGTCCTTGAACCGCACCCGGCCGGCAATCCCCATCATGTCGGTCTGCTCAAGGGCTTTGATCACGGCTTCGGACTCTGTGGTTCCGGCGCGCTCGATGGCGTCCTTCAGAATGTAGATGGACATGTAGCCGCTGCCGGCAAAACTGGCCTCGGGCAGTTTCTTGTACTTATTCATATAGGCGTCCAGGTACTTGGCGGTCCAGGGCGTTGCCTCGCTGGGGACTTCAGAGATATATGTCGCAATGGAAATGACCGTATCACCTTTGCCCCCCGAGGCCTCCAGGAATTTCGGGTCCAGGGCCACCTCCAGGGGAGCGCCGAAAAGCATGGACGGCACCTTCATATCGTACCATTGCTTGGCCAGGATGGCCCCTTCCGGAAGCTCCATCCACGCCAGCAGCACGCCGGGTCCTGCAGCCTTGGCCTTGAGCATCGCGGACGAGAAATCCGAGCTTCCCATGGGATAGACTTCGTAGCCGCTGACTTCCCAGCCGTTCTGTTTTAGAATTTTCATGGTCTGTTCCGTACCGGCCCGTGCATAGGCCGCATCCTGGACGATGAAAAAGATCTTCTTCAGGCCGTGCATCCCGCCGGCTTTCATCAGGCTGCCGATAAGCGACCGGGCATGCCAGCGGGCATCCCCGCTGATGCGGAACGTGTGCCGATACTTTTCAGGCTCCTTGGCTATTTTGATCCCGATGCCAGGGCTGATGCTGCCGGCGGCAAGGATATGCGGTTTTTTATACCTGGCAACCACATCCATGGCCGCCAGGGACGCTTCGGAGCGAACCGGGCCGCCCACGAGGAAATCCACCCCTTTTTCGAGTATGATCTTCTCCACCATCAAAAGGGCGTCACTGATTGGAACCCCCGGCTCGTTGTCCCGGGTATCCATTACCACGAGTTCAATCGGACGTTTTTTGCCCCCCACATTAACCCCTCCGGCCGCATTGATTTCCTCGACAGCCAGCCTCATGGTCATTTCGGGTTGATACCCCACATTGAACCCCAGCGACAAGGGGGCGCCAACGAGGATCGGTTTTTCCGCGGCCATACCGCCGATGGGCGCGAAACCCAACAGAACAAGAACGACTATGGAAAACAAAACCTTTTTCATGCCTGCCTCCTTTTTCAAGTTATCTGTTTAGAAGTTGCTTTCGCAGGATATGATATGGCAAGGAAGTGGTTGTTTGTCAAGAAATAACGCTGCAGAAAAAACATGCTTGTCGGATGGCTTCCTGTTATTACTCCGCCGGACCGAAGGAGCGGAGGAACAGGTCGCGGAGGGCCTGCCGGCCGTCATCGGAGAGGAAGCGGGTGCCGGTACCGGCAAACGTGTCTGAGGTAATAACCGGTGTGTTCTCAACCCATTGGCTTTCCTCCCAGGAAAACCACTTCTTTCGTTCCTGATCATAGACGTTCAGCGGCCGGTTAAATAGTTTTGCCAACTCGACCCCCCAGCCGGTCCCCCCCTTGACGGTGTTGTCCACCTGTATCCACCCGACCGCAATGACATGGTAGCCGTTATTGATCATGTGAAAAATGGACTGGATGACTTTTCGGATTTTATCCGTCCGGGAGTACGTGCGGTTCATCCGCTTGGACACGATTTCCATACTGACATCGCCCTTTTGCAGCTCTTCCTGGTTCAGTACCTGGATGCCCCGGGAGCGTTCGGGATTGTGCCCTTCAAATGATATGTTCACCTCTTTCATGTGCCAGGCCTCGGCAAGTTTGCCGAACTCCGCCTCAGCCCCCCTGTGACCGCCGCTGTACAGCGTGATTTTTGAAAATTCCGTCATTTTTTTTCTCCTGACTTTTGTTGGGATATAATGCGACTACCCCAAAAAACACACCATCACATTTCGACAAGGTGACTAAAGGGTTCGCGCAAGTAAAGTAATTCAGCTTTTCTGTATTGCAACCCTGACCGTCATATTTTGTTCCAGCCGCCGCCCCTCTCATCCCCATTTAATTTTTAGCATTTCATTGTCTTGATGTTTTTGCCGGACTGTGCTATTAAGCAATTAGTTTTCGATTTGCACCTGATTTCGAACTCATTTGATTCTGAACCGTGGCACGGAAGATGCATTTTACCCTGTGTTTTTTTTATATCACAAGCTCTGTCCTGCGGCAAAACAAGATAACAAAGTCAGCCTGAGATTGAGCAGGAAACCGGTTGACTCAACCCATCCAACCAAGGAGGATCAGTACATGAATAAATTAGGCGGAAAATATTTCATCGCAATCGTTCTGGCAATCTGCATCGCCGGC
>JAUYIZ010000037.1 GCA_030688615.1 Desulfobacterales bacterium
ATGGGCAACCACGGGGGGATGCCCCTACAATGGGCAACCACGGGGGGATGCCCCTACAATGGGCAACCACGGGGGGATGCCCCTACAATGGGCAACCACGGGGGGATGCCCCTACATATTATAAATCCAGGACTTCCGAGACGTTGATTTCGAGCATTTTCACGCTGGCCAGAATTCTTTTTACATTGCGATGGACCGCCGGAAAGTCGGCGCTGTTCTGCTCTAAGGATTCAGCGGCCTTCCTTAAATCGGCAATGCCGGCGCCCATTTTTTTTAAAACTTCCGTATCAATATTCTGAAAAGCCGTCATGTATCTTTCTCCCATCAGTGTTTTTTTCTTAAATCCTTGAACCGCCGGGCCTTTACCTCGTAGCGGGGCAGCTTGCCGTACTCATGGAATTCCAGCTGGTATCCCAGGTTGGTCTTGAGCCGGAGCTGTTCAATGAGGTTGTCCTGCAGGCGCCCGGCCTGATCTTCATACCCGGGCGACAGTTCCACTTTCAGCAGAATTTGATCCATGTCGCCCAATTTATCCACGATGACCTCAAATTCATTTCCCAGTCCGTCGATGCTCCGGACCACTTCTTCGATGGCGCCGGGGGACAAGAGCACCCCCTTGACCTTGGTGATGTCGTCCGTGCGGCCTTTTACACCGCCCTGGATCAGGCGGAAACTCCGGCCGCAGACGCACGCTTCGGGCGCCCATTCGATGAGATCCTTGGAGTCAAACCGGATGCAGGGCTGGGCCATCCGGTCCAGTGCGGTAATGATCATCTTGCCTTGACGGCCCGGGTTTTCAATGATCTCGCCCGTATCCGGATCCTCGATTTCCACCAGGAAAAAGGCTTCGTTCACGTGAAGGCCGCCCGGTTGCGCGGTGCATTCATAGGACCAGGCCCCGATTTCGGTGGCGCCGGCATGATCGTAGACCCTGGCGTTCCAGGCAGCTTCCATCCGGGCTTTGGTCCCCGGAATGCTGGCCCCCGGTTCGCCGGCACAGGTTATCCTGGCAATGCCCAGGGTAGCCGGATCGATCCCCATCTTTTTCCGGGCGGTATCGGCCATGCCCAGGATGTAGGTGGGTGTCGCCATCAGGGCGGTGGCTTTCAATTCCTGAATTTTTAAAATGCGGGCCTGGGTGTCCAGCACGCCTCCGGGAACCACCTCGCAACCGAGCTTCTCGGCGCCGTAGTGGCCGGCCCAGAAAGCCACGAAAACATTGTACCCGAAGGGGATAAAGACGCGGTCGCTGGGCCGGTAGCCCTGGGCCCATAAAATATAGGCCCAGCATTCGGCCCACCATTCCCAGTCCTGCCAGGTATCGGCCTGATAAACCGCCTGGCCGGTGGTGCCGCTGGTCTGGCGGAATTCGGTAACCTCGTCCAGGGAGACACACAAGGCATCCCCGTAGGGAAACGGCGCTTTACGCTGCACATCCCGCATCATGGCCTTTTCGACTTGCGGCACCTTGCGGATATCGGCCATGCCGCGCACATCTTCAGGGGTTATCCCGGCCTGGTCGTAGAGCCTGCGATGAAATTTCGAATGTTCATAGGCCCAGGTAAAGATTCTTTTAAACTTGCGCACTTGCAGGGTTTGAAGTTTTTCACGCGCCAGGGTTTCCACCAGCGGATTCCAATAGGGTGTCGTCTCCATATAAAAAGCTCCGGTTTGCAGGTTTTTGTCCCCCGTTGAATGTGCGGACCTTTTGACAGGATTAACTGGATTGACAAGATATCAGTAAAAAAAATCCCATAAATCCTGTTGATCCTGTCTAAAAATGAATGGCTTTATTTGTAAATAGAAAGTCTAAATTAAAACGGATCAAAATTCAACAGTCCGGTGGATATTTTCCCGCGGCTTGCCCGGAAGGAGCCCGCGGCCTGCTTTTGGCTTGACACCCCAGGATGCTTTTGTCATATTCAAAATCCGGTTTCTTTTTGAGATCGATACGCTATAAGGAGGGATGCAATGGACGATGTGGAAACAATCCGGACGGTTTGCCGCAGTTGTCATGGGGGATGCGGTGTCATAGCCCATGTGGCCGAGGGCAAGGTCATCCAGGTTGAAGGAGATCCGGATTCGCCCATCAGCTACGGCACTCTTTGCAGCAAGGGGTTGGCCGTCACCCAACTGGCCTATCATCCCGACCGCATTCTTTATCCCATGGAAAAAACAGAAAACGGCTGGCAGCGTGTCCCCTGGGATCACGCCCTGGATACCATTGCCGCCAGATTTAAAGCCGCTGCCCAAACCCATGGCGCCGAATCCATCGTCATCGGGCAAGGCACCGGGCGGGATTATGAAAGCCATTTATATCGATTTGCCAACCAGCTGGGAACACCCAACGTCGTGACCGCCGGGCATGAGTGTTATGTGTCAAGGATTGCCGCCACGCTGGTTACGGTCGGCAACCTGCCCGTTTGCGACTACCGGGGCGGGCCCGAATGTATTGTGGTCTGGGGCTGTAACCCCCAGTGGAACAATCCGGATGAATCTAAAGGCGTGGATTTCTGGAAGGCCTGGCGCAAGGGGGCTAAACTGATTTGTATCGATCCGCGCAAAGGATATGTGGCCAACCGGGCGGACCTGTGGCTGCAGCTGCGGCCCGGGACCGATGCCGCGCTGGCCATGGGGTTTCACCACGTCATCCTGGAAGAAGAGCTTTACGACAGGGAATTTACGGAAAATTACATCCACGGCT
>JAUYIZ010000046.1 GCA_030688615.1 Desulfobacterales bacterium
CGTCCGTTGACCTGGCATAAAGATATTCTGCCCTCACGCCATGCCTGACAAACTCTTCCCGCAGGGCAATTGCGTGTTTCACGTTCACCGCGAAAACAATAGTTTTCCGGTCATGTGCGTTCTTCAACCAGTTTTCAACAATGTCCCCGTTCAGCTTCAGAGTGTTCATTTCTTATTCTAGTTCTTTGATGACATAATCGGAGGTCTTCGGATCGATGCTGATGTTTGACAAGTCCGGCGCCGATGGCGCAAAATATCGCGCCTTGACCAAATAACCGTCTTTCTGGAGTTCCTGCACACCCACCACGTCAACTATCGTGTCATAAACCTCGCCTAAACCTCTCTGATCTGCCCTTAATGGTGTCGCCGTGCATCCTAAAATGATCTTGTCCTGATATAAATCTATGATGTCCCGATACGACTTGCTCACAGATCGGTGCGCCTCGTCTATCAGCACCACGTCAGCCGGGATATAAAATCTGTTTTTTTCAAGCTCGTCCAGCTTTAGCCTCCTGGAAAATGTTTGAACTGTACACAACTGCACCGGCCTCGATGTGTGACTTTCAATTCCAGCCATAATAATACCTGGCTCAATCTCAAAATGTCGCCAAAGAACATCTGCCATCTGGTTGACAAGGTTCCGCCTATGGACAAGCCAAAGGACTGTCTTGCCATTGTCCAGGCAGTTTGAAATCACCTGCCCGAATATGTGACTTTTCCCGCCTCCGGTCGGCAGCGCCATCACGACCTTGCGCTTTCCGTCCCTCAAGGCTTGCCGTAGTCCTTCGATTGCTTTTTCCTGGTACGCCCTCAGCTCGGCCATTTTCTACCCCTTGCTTGGAGATATAATCTTCTATATAGTTATTACTTGGACAGAAACAGATTGCAGATTACAGATACAGAGAAAGAAACGTTACTGTAACGGCGGTGTAACGGTAGCCTCACCGTTACTGAAACGTTTCGTCCTGTACTTTTCAACCCTTTTTGTGCTGCTATCTGATTGAAATTGCCGCTTATTCCAGTTGGGGACAAAGACCGTCTCTTCTCCATCGAAACGTTTCTGTAACGTTACAAGTCCGCGTTGTAACAGTTTCTGAAACGTTACAGAAACGTTACGTCGCAGTTTCCACGCCGTTTCAGTAACGGTCAGTTGGGTGTTACCTCCATCACCCGCTTCACAGGCCAAACAAAGGATTTCGATGAACAACCTAAACTCCCCATCTTCCAAAGTTCCGACTTTTGGATCGTCCAATATTTCATGATATAACCTGAACCAGGGCAAACCGCTCATTGGATTTCTCCTTCAGGAATGGCAACAGCAAAACAAAAAAATTGTTTCCCGTCCTGGTCTTCATCAGTCCACCCATGAGCGGACTTGGGGTCTGTGTTGAAGACAAATCGCTGCGAAATATATTTTTCAATAATTGGCAGGGCTTCTTCTTGTGACACTTTTATTATCATATCATCACCCCTTAAAAACACAAAAGCCCCTTGGAGATTTGCAGGCGTGTGAGACCCCCGGCAGCGTTCCCACTGTCGGACTCCAAGAGGCTTTTCTATATTTAAGATCGTTTTTTATGACATCACACATTTGCATTGTTATCCATTATCACCCTATTTCAGTCGTGTCAAGCATTATTATTTTGTCCTTTGGCGCCCACTCGCTGGCCTCCACGCGGCTTAATCAAATATCCCTATTTGTTTGTTTGGTTTTTCCCGTTTATTGGCGATCCACCAATCGAAAACTTCTTCTCCGGTTTTCCACTCAGTTTCGAGTCCGTCGATGACACGACGCTCAACCATCTGCCGGAATGCTTTAATATACAACCGTTTGAAATGCGGCCATCGGGCAAATTCTTTTTCCATTCCTCTTTTGCCGGCCATTGGACATCCGACACACCCCAGGCGTTTGAAGCCCTCATCGTACAATTTGCAATATGGAATATTTTGCTCGCGGATAAACGACCAGACATCATGTGATGACCAGTCGATAATGGGGTTGATTACAATTGACTTTTTGCGGCTATTGCATTCCACATCCTGCCGTTTTGATCGTTTTGCGGATTCCGAGCGTCGAACGCCTGTGATTACAACTCGCCCATTGCCGCCTTGTTCTTTGAGGTATTCGCAGCAATATCGGACTTTTCTTGTGGGTGGCATTCGGTGGCTTACTATTAGCTGCCACATATTCATTTCGGGTTTGTTAAATCTTACCTCTGAATAATTTTTGCGGATAAACCGGATCAATTCAGGCGGGTCCACGGTTGTTAAATTACAATACCACTCGACTTCGACCCCGGCCATTTCTGCCAGACGCATAATAGCCACCGAATCTTTGCCGCCGGACGTGGCGCCGTAATACGGTTCGTCGTCTGGCTCGTTTTCTTTCAGCCTGCGAATTGCTCGGTCTATTTTCTGTTCAAAAAGGTCAAGCTGCATTCTGATCGGGTTCCTTTGGCGCCCATTCGCTGGCGTCCACACATTCAAGGCAGTGATCCTGGCCTGCCTTCATCGCGGACAGCCACAGGCTGAAGCGGTTCCAGTGGCATAGGCTGCACGGTTTTTCTTTAGTCCCGGCCATTGGGGGCCTCCAGCTCATAGATCGTTCTGGCCCTAACCGTCCGCTCGCTCAGAACCGCTATTTGCTGCACGATATCCCCGTCTGCCAGCTCCCCGGCGGCCATGCGCGCATCCAACTGCCATTTTTCCATCACATGCGGGGTCGTGCCGTCACTGTGACGAAGGATATACAGATGCCCGTCATCCTCTGGCTTGGGCGGGGCTGTTTTTGCGGTATTCCCTCTGTTTGGCGTTAAAGCAATTCTTACATTTTGACTTGTGGCCGTCCCTGGCCTTGCCTTCTTTGCCATACTCGGCCAGCGGTTTCACCTGGCCGCACCTGCAACATTTCTTTTTAGTGATCTGATACGGTTCTTGAGTTTCCATCGGTTTTTCTCCTTTTATTGTTAATTCCCGGCCTGTTTCGCAGGCCAAACAGCCCTCGTATCGCATTCCGTCGTCCGTGCTGCCGTGTCCCCACGATCCTGCTTGACTGGCCTTCTTCAGCCGGGCCAGGCAGGTGGCGGTGGTTAAAAACTTGGCGTGGTATGGTTGGCAGGTTATCATTCAGTTCAGCATCTATGCCCTTTCAACTCCGCCAGGACCGCCATCCAGCTTCCCCCCGTGAACTCCTTCCGGCAGGCCCGGCACTCGATCAAAAAACTGCCCACCGTGCGGATACCGGGATTAATAAAATTCCCGCCACGCCGCCGCATCGGGATGCCCATCCTTATCAGGTGTTTTCTCACGGCCGGACCGGAGATCCCCAGGGAGAGCCCGACCTGTGCCAGCGTTTTTCCCCGTTGGTATTCCCCGGCCATTGCCTCCCGGGGGTCCTGATATCCGAGGGCACGGGTTCGGAAAGTCAGCTCGGCGGCAAAATGGTATTGCGGCCGGGGGAAATGTCGGCCTCGGGTATCGGGTTTTTCGGGCATTTTTTCTTTATTTCCTTGTAAATCATGGTATTCATTTCCTCGAGCATGTCGTACACCTGCTCCGGGACACCCTCGCACTCCATCAGCTCTTCGCCCAGGAGCCCTATTTTCGCGTGTAGTGCGTGTAACTGGTCAAATGTCATCGGTTCGAACCTCCTACGCTACGTTTGCTGATATCGTAACTCTGATTTTGTACAGAGGAATGCCGAACAAATACCAGCCCGTCCAACTATACAGGGTATAGTTGGCAGTGGTTATATTTTTCTTTTTTTCTGCCCAGCTTTTTCTTATTATCATTTCTTCTCCTCATACGGATAGCTTTCCGTATTAACTTTCTTTTTGGCCTTCACCTTCTTGATTTTTTTTGGTTTTGTTAGGCCCGTTCCATCTCGATCAGTGCCATAATGAGCAAAACTATCAAATTCTCGTGAGCTGGCTTCCCTTCCTTTTCCAAACATATTCATTTCTCCTCCTTTATCCTGACCACCCAAGCACCCTTAGGCGGGTGATCGAAGCCTCCCGCTTTCGGGTCTATTTTATACAGCGCGGCCCATAGGTCTTTTTCGGCTATGCCGGCGTATTTACACGCAAGTTCGAACCCCGTGTGGGCTGCGTCAAGACGATCTACAAACGCCTTCAATCCCCTCTTTTCCTTCGCAGTCAGTATTCGTTCTTTCATTTTTTTTATACTCCTTCTTCCGATTTTTATGCTGCGTCCGCAGATCTTGAACTGCTAACTCCAGCAGCCCCAGGAGTTCATAGGTCATAAACCCCACCATACTTGTTTTAATCCTCCCGTTTGAAACTTCAATCGTGAATGTTTGCTTCATCTTCTACCTCCCCCCGGTTTGCGCCCTTCCAGCGGCCAAGCCGCTGATTTAAGCGTTATGCCCCAATCTTTCCCAACAGTCCCAACAGTAAGGGCCGTCATCATCTTCTGTGTAAAGACTATCTTCTGCCTTACCGGCGCGTCCTGTTGGCTGGTTGCAATCGCAGCAATACTCAAGCGTTTCTCCTGGGTATCGTGTATTCATGGCCCAGTGCTCAGTTTGCAGCAATGGGCGTTTATGTCCGCTGTCTCTCCGCTTTTTCTCTTCGTCAACCCAGTCCATTTTCTGCCTTTTCATTTCAGCAAGTCCTTGGGTCTCAGGTTGTTTTTTACCGTGACTTTCCCAACGGTTTCGCCGACATCTTGTGAATGTAACAGCAGATCCCCGCCCAGGACGTCATCAACAAAAAACTTCCTGGATTCAATATCGTCCCCGTACCAAACATCAGGGCTATATTCCAATTCGATTTCAAGGGTAATTGTTTTCATGGGTAATGGATATATTATATTTAATAGGCTGTCAAATCAGGAAATAGAAGGAAATCTAAGGAAATCGAAGGAAATGTAAGCAGGAATAAAATTAGATCCTATATAGGATAAAAACAACCCCATACAACAAAATTTCGGGTATCTTGGAATTTGCATTTAATTTTTTAATCAAATATTATGTCATAAAAATCACAAAGGAGCGAAAGATGGAAAAATGTTCTGTTTGTAACGAAAAAGAGATAACAAAT
>JAUYIZ010000047.1 GCA_030688615.1 Desulfobacterales bacterium
CCCGGCCCCGGATTCCATCAGCAGCTGTGAGAACAGGATGAAGGTGATCACCACCGTGCCGGCCACCCAGATCGGATAGCCGAAGATCCCGTCCAGGCTCAGGTAGATGTCCCCGGTCAGGCGCGCCAGGCTGGGGGCCCGTCCGAACAGGATCCCGGGAAAATGCTCCGTGAAAAGGGCATGGATCACAAAGAAGACCACGATCACCGGCAATGTCCAGCCCACGACCCGCCTTCCGGCCTCGAGAATGGCCGCCACCAGCAGGAAGGCAAAAACGATTTCTGCCGGTGTGGGGGACACCTGAATCCAGTGTTCCTGGACCAGTTCATAGAACAGGGCATAATAGCCAGTGGGCAAAATGCTCGCCAGGATCAAAAGCATATCATACCAGGGAAGTCCGCTTTCCCGTCTTCCGGCAATTGCCGGCCGGGTCAGGAAAGTAAGCAGCAGAAACAGGCCGAGGCTGATGGCCCGGTGCTGCTGGACCTGCAGGTACATCCCCAGCCGGGGAAACAACGTGGACACCCAGATCAGATGGTACACCGCCAGCACGATACCGACACCGGTAAGAACTTTATCCGGCACCCGCTTTTTTGCCCGATCAACTTCAGCCACGTTAATTCCTTTTATCTTTTTACGAGACTATCTGTCTTACTGCGCCAGCTTCAACATTTCAGCCTGGATTTGATCCATCTCGGGCGTCCACACCCCTCTTGTCTTCAAATACCGCACCACCCCCGGATGAAAGGGGCCTATCCTCCGGTAGAGCTGATCCACGTTATCCTGCAGGTTCCAGCTGAGGGATTTGTGGTACTGGGTAAAATTTCCCGGTTTGTTCCTGCCGGCGCTGTCCATCAGGATTTTGGCGATTTCAAAGACCAGATCGTCCGGGATGTCCCGGTGAATGACCAGGTTCTGTCCGATGGCGGTGGTTTTTACCGCTTTGGCCTGTCCTTTGTAGATCCCCGCGGGCAAGGTGGCCGGGGAAAGATAGGGGGCCTCTTTGATAACAAAGTCAACCTCGGCTTTACTCAGGGAAATGAAAGTCAGATCCACTTTTCTGGCCGTATCTTTGATGGCCGGCGATCCATTGGCCGGACCTGCCCGCATGCCGGCATCCGCCGTTCGGGCCACGAGGGCATCGGAAACATCTTTGGCTCCGGTGGATTTTAACAGCACCACGTCCTTGCGCGTCATGCCGTGAAATTTAAGCAGCGCGTCCCCTTCAGCCATAAATTGGGGGGCCGTGGGATAATTGAACATGACCCGCTTGCCCTTGAGCTTTGCAAAGGTGTCGATCCCGTCCCGGGCCATGAGGTTGATCAGCAGCGTATAGGTGAAGGTCAGGTAGCGCAAAGGAAGTTTTCCTTGTTTTTTGAAGGCGCCGATCCCCCGGACGGCATTATAAAAATTGACGTCATTGGGCACCGCCAGATCCGCTTCTCCCTTGGCCACCATGCGCGCGGCCGCAGCTCCGATGCTGACGGTAACCGTCACCGGCACGCCCAGCTTGTCCTCAATCTGTTTGCCCAGCGCGGCCGCAAGAAAGTTGCCGGCGGTTCCCCCGGGAGAACTGGCGATGGTCAGAATCTTGGGCCAGTTCTTTCCTTTGGCCGCCTGGGCCCCCGCAGCGGTCCCCATTAACCCGGGCAGGAAACTCAGTGCGACCCCTAAAACCCATATTGACGTGTATCGTTTTTTCATGATGTCCTCCTTGCAGCTGATTTATTCAAACATAGAAAACCTGGTCCTTTGGGCCAGGTCAGGGATAGATGGCTCTGCCATGGCGTTTAATGTCTAAAATTACAAATTCCAAGCACCAAATTACAAACAAATCTCAAATTCCAATATTCAATGACCTAAGCCTTCCAGGACGCGACATCGTTTGGATTTTCGAATTTTGGTCATTGGAAATTGTTTGGTATTTGTAATTTGATATTTGTTATTTCAATCATACAATGAACTTCCAACAAAGCAAATCCCCTCTGGGGATAACTAAAGTCAGGTCCTCAGGGCCAGGATATTTACCCCTTTACAGGCCCAGCTGCTTGCCCCAGATTTTTTTCATCTTGACGACAAGCTCGGGATCAAACGTGATTGCGTCGGCAAACTCCTGCCGCCACTCGTAGGGTTTGCAGGCATCGATGATGGCCCGGGAGCTGAAATGGGCCGTTGCGGTTTTCGGGATCACCGGATCCAGGGAACTGGACCATGCCCTGCGCACCACGTCGATGTCTTTTTCAGGGTCCGAGCGGGTGAGCACGGCCCAGAGGACATCGTAGATATTGGTCGGGTCGATGTCTTCATCCACCACGATGACGTACCGGCCCATGAAGGCGGCCAGGGGGCTCTGGGAGGCAAACAGGGCGGTCTGCCGGGCATGACCGGCGTATTTCTGATTGATGGAGATGATGAGCAGCAGGCGGCTTCCTCCCAGTTCGCTCTGCCAGACGCCTTTGACTTCCCGCAGGCCGCATTCCTCAAGCTGGTTATGCAGGAGGGCGCTGCGGATAAACGTGCGAAAGAAGGTATTGGCCCCGGGCGGGCGGCTGGGCGGGGCGCCCAGGATGATCGGGTCATTGCGGTGGTAAACGCGCTCGATCTCCACCACCGGGGTGGCCTGCTCCCGGCTGGCATAGTATCCGGTCCACTCGCCGAAAGGACCCTCGTCGTGTCGCACCTTGCCCGGCCGCGACCACCCGGCCAGGACGATTTCGCTGTCCGCGGGCATGGGCAGTCCCGTGATCTCTTCCCGGATGATTTTCAAAGGCTCTCCGGTGATGGCGCCGATGAAGCTGTATTCCGAACCGGTGGGCAGTTCCACGCCGCCGGCCATGAGGAACAGCGGGTGGTGCCCTAAGGATATCAGGACGGGACAGGCCTCATTGCGGGCATGATATTTTTCGTAATCCAAACGACCGTGCTTGCCCGGCGCAATAAAAAAACCGGCCGTCTTGCTGTCGTGAATCATGTTCCGGTAGGTGCCGATATTGACCTTGCCCGTGTCCGGGTCCCGGGTGATGATCGCATTCCCGGTGCCGATGTAGCGCCCGCCGTCCAGGGGGTTGTACCTGGGCGCCGGGAATTTGAAGAGGTCGACATCCTTGCCGGAATCCACATTTTCCAGGACAGGACCGTCACGCACCGTTTGCGGCGGAAAATTTTCCGTCATTGTCCGCCACTCGGGTAATTTCTTCCGGAAAATTTCCACATACTCCCTCAAGGACAGGCCTTTGGGAAAACCCAGTGTCAGCGCGATTCTGTCCGGGTTGGATATGGTGTTGGTCACGACCCGGTAGCCGGCAGGGTAATCCGCAATGCGATCAAAAAGGATCGCGGGGCCCTGCAACCCTTTTTCCCAGCTCAACCCGGAGATGCAGCCGATTTCCAGATCCCAGTGGGCCCCTTCAATCCGGCTCAGCTGCCCGGCGTCTTCAATCATATTGATCCAGGCCCTCAGATCACTCCCCATGTTCAAGTCCTCCTCGGTCTCCATTTCTTGCAAGATGTCTGGTGCGGTACCGGGTATGATAACCTTCCGGTTACAAAATAGCAAATAATATCTCCCCATATCCCCGTCGAACAGCAAGTTCTCAAAACTTAACCCAGCTTGAGCAGCTTCCGGGTATTTCCGTGAAAAATAAGATGCTTGTCCGATTCCGGGATGCTCATCTTCTCAACCGAATCAATGGCCTGTGCAATTTGAGGGGCTCCCCCGAAAGGCATGTCCGTGCCGAACAATATATGATCCGCACCAAAGAAGCTGTAGCCGCACATCAGCCCCGGGGTGCTCCCCAGGGCAGTGTCCCCATAAAACAATTTAAAGTATTCGATGGGCGGCCGGCTCAGATCCAGCTTTTCCTCCACGTAGAATTGACTCATCATCCGCCGGCCCTGCCCGGCCAGCCGCTCGGAGAAAAAGGGGATCATGCCGCCGCAGTGGTGGGTGATGAAGCGCAGGTCGGGGTGCCGGTCCAGGACGCCGCTGAAGACCAGCCGCGTCATGGCGGCGCTGGTCTCATAGGGCCAGCCGAAAATGTGAAATATCCGGTACTTCGAGAAAGTCTCGCTTTTATAGTCCGCTGTGCTCCGGTCCCGGATGGGGTGAAGCCATATGGGCAGGCCGTAGCCGGCCATCATTTCATAAAGGGGCAGAAACTCGGGTGCGTCCAGGGCCTTGTCCTCCACCGGTGAGTACACCAGCACGCCGCTCAGGTTGAGATCTTCAATGGCGCGCTCAGCCTCCCTGAGACTGGCTTCCATATCGTTCATGGGCAGATAGGCCACCGCCGCAACAAACCGGTCAGGGTATTTTGCCACCAGTTCGGCCATCTCATCATTGGCGATCTGCGCAAGTTCAACAGCCGTGTCCGGGGCCGCAACCGCTTCAAGCGGGGGTGCGGCAATGGTCAGAACCTGCTTCATCCCTTCAAACTGGTCCATGATGCGAAATCGCCGGTCCATGTCGAAAAGGGCCGGTACGCTGTCATGATGGGTGTCCAGCCGTCCGTCAGCTTCCAGGTACAGACCGCTTCTGGCCTTTTGATAAAGCTTCTGCCGGTATTTTTCCGGCAGGATGTGGCAGTAAATGTCTATTTTTTCCATGTCGGATGCTTCCATGGTTTTATCGATCTCCATTCCAACTTTTCTTTATTTCAGCGCCAGCCTGCACCCATCCAGTTTCTGATGCTTCCGGCAAAAGGGGCACATCACCTCGGCATCCTTCACATCGTTAAATTCCGCCTCGCAGTAGGATTCCTTGCCGCAAAAGCCACACTGGAACCAGATCTCCCTTTCAAAATCTTCCATGACCACAATCTCCTTTCTTCATAATAATCATCCGGAGACCTCTACAGAACACCCGGTGTTTTTGAGGGTCTCAACCGATTTTATCTTTATCGATATAGTCTTCCAGTTTGATCCGATCCATAACATCCTGCGGGATCGATAAGGTCATGGGAAACCTTTTGGGGGGCGCGGGTTTGGTCGCGTCGATGCCGCCTTTGGTGCCGACGCCCCGATGCCCGGTGGATGGATCCAGGGGAGAAGCCATGCATCCCGGAACCACCACCAGGTCCTTGTCCCACTGGCTGCGGGTGGCAATGGCCCAGAGGACCCAGCGGTCATCGTAGATATCGATGTCCTCGTCCACCACCACCACGTGCTTGATCATGTAGGAAGAAGTCAGGGCCGACAGGATGGCCTCCTTGGGTTGGCCGTCGTGGGTCTTTTTCAGCTGGATGTAGGCGTGAAACCGGCCGGCCCCGGAAACCGGGACGTAAACCCGCTGGACCTGCGGCACGGCTTTTTTCACGATTTCGTAAATCGCACCTTCCTCCTGGGTCCCGCCGTAATTGTTGTTTATCCCCACCATGAAAGCGTGCCAGATGGCGTCATTGCGGTGGGTCAGGGCGGTTACCTCAAACACGGGGCTGAACCTCTGGGGGCCGTAATAGCGCGGATATTCTCCGAAAGGGGCCTCCTGCTTGCGGTTGCCCGGCTTCATGATGCCTTCAATGACAAACTCCGCGTCCGCAGGAACTAAAAAATCATCCCCCAGCGTCTCGGACGGCACCAGCCGCAGCGGCGCGCCTGAAACCGCCCCGGCAGTCTCATAGTGGGACTCCGGATAGGACATGGGCGTGTGGGCTCCCATCAGAACGGACGGATGATGGCCGATCCAGTAGGCGACCTTCATCTCTTGGCCCCGTTCTTCGTGGGCGCTCAGGTTAAAGGCGGCATGGCTCCTGTAGGCCAGAAAACACCGGATTTCATTGGGACCGGCCACAAAGCCCCGGTGCAGCGCCGTGTTGGGCGTCTTTGTTTCCGGGTCATGACAGGTAAACATGCCCGCGGTGATATAGGGGCCGGGATCCATCTCGTGAATATGCAGGATGGGCAGATCCAGCAGATCCACGTCGGCGCTCAGAAAAACGTTCTCCTTCACCGGCGCGTCCTGCCTTTGGATGATTTCCGGGGCAATTTTTTTCCTGGCCTTTGCACGCCAGTCAATGGCCACGTTTTCAAAGGTGGATTGGATGGCATGGGCCAGTTTGTTTCTATCCCCCAGAATATTAATGGCACAGGGAAACTTTGATTTAACCCCTTTGCTGTTGAGGATGTTTTCAAAAACGACCAGGGGGTACTTGCCGACTTTTTCAAATTTTTTGGCAATCGCCGTGCACTCATGGACTGAACTGATCGATTTTGTTATCCGGATCACATCCCGGGGGAAAGCATCCTCATAGGTGCTTAAAAAGGATCTTAAGTCTTTCATTAAATATTACCTCCTCTAGTTTTTGAAGACCGGTCGCCTTTGCCTCAAAAAGACAAACAGAAGCAGTATGGCGCCCAGCAAATCGGTCTGCCAGCCCGGTATGATCATGATGAGCCCGGAGAGTACGGCCAATATCCTCTGGGGCAGGGTGCACTTTTTAAATAAATAACCTTCGATGCCTACAGACAGGGCAAAAACACCCACCAGGGCCGTCAAAAAGCTTAAAACGATTTCACCTGCCGTCCCGATCAGCAGAAGTTTCGGGTCATAGATAAAGACAAAGGGGATGACAAAGGCCACGATGCCGAGGCGAACCGACTGAACCGCAATGGCATAAGGCTTTGCGTTGGCTATCGAGGCGGCTACAAAGGCCACCGGACAAAAGGGCGGCGTAAAAAAAGTCGACATGGTCATGAATACGATAAAAAAATGTGCGGCGATTTCGGGCACCCCGTAATTGACCAGGGCCGGAGCTACCAGCACGGACAGCAAAATATAGCTTACCAGCAGCGGCAGCCCCATGCCCATGATATAGCAGGTGATGGCGGCCGTGAGAACCAGGGCCAGCATGCTCGTGCCGGCCATAGCCACCAGGCCGGAAGACAACCGCGGGCCCAGGCCCGTTATGGTAAGCACGGCCAGGAAAACACCTGCGGCGCCGGACATGCTGGCCACCTCCAGAGAAGATTTGGTCCCGTTATACAATGCAGCGACACATCTGCGCGGCGTGACGCGGGTCTTTTTCTTGGTCTGGCTGACGATGACAAAGACGATGATGGTGTACACCCCGCTCATGGCAGCCGGATAGCGCCAGATGAAAAGAAAGACGATCAGGGCCGCAAACGGTATGAGAAACTGCCAGCCGTTTCGCAGGGTGGGCCCCAGGGGCGGCAGCTCGGAACGGGAAAGTCCCTTGAGCCCGATTCTGGCCGCCCGCAGGTCGGTCTGAATGAATAAGGCGGCATAGTAAAGGATGGCGGGTATGATCGCGATAATGACCACCTGGCTGTAGGGCACGCCGAGAAAAGCAGCCATGACGAAGGCGATTGCCGCCATGACCGGCGGCGTAATCCCGCCGCCGGAAGAAGCCACACTCTCCACCGCACCGGCAAACTCAGGGCTGTAGCCGATCTTTTTCATCATGGGGATGGTGATGGTGCCGGTGACGGCCACATTGCTGACGGCGCTGCCGGAGATGGAACCGAACAGGGCGCTTCCGATAATCGCGGCTTTGGCCGGCCCGCCCCTGACAGAGCCCATTAAAGAAAAAGCAAGGTCCAGAAAGAATTGGCCGCCGCCGCTGATGATGAAAAAACTGCCGAAGATGATAAAAATAATGATGACCGTTGCGGTCAATTGCGTCAGATTTCCATAGATGCCGGCATCGGAAATATAGACATCCACAATGAGCCGGCCCCAGGATATCTTTATGGCGCCCAGGGGACCGGGTATCAGGTAGGCGAACTTGGCATAGAAAAGAAAAAGGAGCGACAGAACAGGGATGGCCCATCCGGTGCACCGGCGGGCGCATTCGATGAGCGTGACAATGGTCAGAAGGCCGAGAACAATCTCATAGGGAGTGGCGACAATCCGGGTGAGCTGGGATAGGGAAAGGGCATTTGCGATAATGTAAAAATTGCCGACCAGGCTTGCCAGAATAAGCAGGTAGTCATACCATGCAGGATGTCCCATGGGGGCGTCTTTTTTTGCCGGAAATAAGAGGAAAATCAGGATGGAAACCACCAGCAGAAAAATAGCCCCGAACTGGGTGCCGAGAAAGTAATGTCCCATGGAGGTAAAAACGCCGCCCACTTCCAGCAGGCAGAACAAGGCAAGGCCCACCGCCAGGGATTTGACCAGCACGCCGCTGAGCCCTGTGTAGCGCCTGAACCTTGCCTCGAAATGATCTGTTGGTGCGGTCTCTACCAAATCCTTTTCAGACAAGGCCGCCTCACTTCAATAAATCTTGCTGCATTTTTTCGTGTGCCGCAGTCCAAAGCCCTTTTTCTTTAAAAGCTTTGACGGCGCCGGGGTGATAGGGCACGTTAATGACCGGCGCTACCGTGTCGAGGGAAAAGCTCTTGAACTGTCGATTCAGTCCCTGGACCGTGGCCGCATTGTCCAGAATTGCTTTGACACAGGCATAGACCACTGCATCCGGGAGGTCTTTATGGGCAAAAGAAGTCAATTTGAAATCCATCACCGGTGTGGGTACTTTGTTGATCACCCCCGGCACTTCCCCGGGCGGAAGCATGACACTGTCGAAACCGACAAGGTCCATGGGGTACTTGGCCTTGGCCGCGGCAAATTTTTTCGGATCGA
>JAUYIZ010000063.1 GCA_030688615.1 Desulfobacterales bacterium
GCAATGAGATCAGGCACTGTTTTTTCATACCAACCCTCCCCTGTTACGTTTTCATTTGAAGCGCACCGTCCGCGTGGTTGCCAAACCCCCATTAATTCGATATTGTATTCTATCATGCGCCGGTTAATCGGAAAAGCACTAAACTCAGAGACCTTTGAAAAATGTCAAATTTTGTTCGAGTTCAAGGAAGGCGAAAATTTTAACCAGAGGAATACATTGAGTATTTTGAGGATTAAAATTTGAGCCTGACACAGAAATCGGGCAAAATAGGGGGTTTTGCAAAGGTCTCCTCACTCGTCTGAAGGAATAGGGACATGGCTTCCGAAAAATTAGATTTTATCGAGATAAACCCGCAGGCAAAACCCACCGCCGCCATTATCTGGCTTCATGGATTGGGGGCGGATGGCCATGATTTCGAACCCATCGTCCCGGAACTGCATCTGCCGAAAACTTTGCCCGTCCGGTTCATTTTTCCACATGCCCCCAAGAGAGCGGTAAGTATAAACTTCGGCATGGTCATGCCGGCCTGGTATGATATCATGGATGTTGCCGGCCTCCATAAGGTCAATGCGGATGATATCCTTGCCTCCTCCCGGCAGCTGAAAGATGTTATGCAGGCTGAAATTCAAAAGGGCCTGCCGCCGGAGCGGATCATACTGGCCGGTTTCTCACAGGGCGGCACCATCGCCCTGCATACGGGGTTGCGTTATGACAGAAAACTTGCCGGAATCATGGCGCTGTCAACCTGCCTGCCCGCCGCGGATCAGCCATCGGATGAGTACGTCGCGGCCAACCGGGACATCTCCATATTTATGGCCCATGGAACCCGGGATCCGATGATTCCGATCGAAAAAGCCATTGAAACACGTGACGCTTTGAAACGTCTGGAGTATAATATCCGCTGGCAGGAGTATCCGATGGACCACTCGGTCTGTCATGAAGAAATCCAGCACATTCGATCCTGGATAATGGCGGTCCTCGAATAGGCTGCTTCGGGTCTGACCCGGGACTTTACTCTGGATGGAGGAAATTTTGGATCTACGATGCATGTTCGAACCCAAAACGGTGGCGGTTGTCGGAATTTCCTTCAGCAACGAACGTCATCCGGCCAATGTGATTTTCAATAAAACGCTGCTGCGTTATCCGGTTGAGGTTTTCCCTGTCAATCCGCGGGGCGGCAGCTTTCAGGGCCAGGAGGTCTTTAAACGCCTGGCGGACATTCCCCGCAAAATCGACCTTGCGGTGATTGCAGCCCGGGCGGATTTCGTGCCGGATATTTTCACCGACTGCATCCGCAGCGGCGTGAAAGGCGCCGTACTGATTTCCGGCGGATTTGCCGAAATCGGCCGGCAGGATCTGCAGGACCGCATTGTCGCCATTGCCGCAGAGGCTGATTTTCCGTTTATGGGCCCCAACTGCCTGGGCATCTACTCGCCCCCTCATATCGACACCTTCTTTCTTCCCAGTGAACGCATGGTCCGGCCCGAGATCGGCAACATCGCACTGGTCAGCCAGAGCGGGGGGGTGCTGGTGGATCAGATGGTCAAATTTGCAAATCAGGGTCTGGGGCTTTCTCTGGGGGTCAGCATCGGCAACAAGGCCGTCATCAGGGAGCTGACCATGCTCGAATACCTGGCGGCCGATCCCCAGACCGACGTCATCGCCTTTTATGTGGAGGGTTTTGAAAAAAATGAAGGCCGCAAATTCGTGCTGGCGGCCGACCAGTGTTCCAAGCCGGTGGTGGTGCTCAAAGCCGGCAAAAGCCCTGCCGGCACCCGGGCAGCTTCCAGCCACACGGCCTCCCTGGCCGGTGATTATTCCATATTGTCCGCAGTGCTTAGCCAGTTCGGGGTCGTTGAGGCCAAAAATGAATTTGAGCTGCTCGCATTTTGCGAATCCCTGAGCTGCTACAAGGAATCCATCGAGGGCAGCATCGGCATTATCACCGGCAGCGGGGGCCACGGCGTCCTGGCGGTGGATGTCTGCGCCGAACATGGGATCAAGGTTCCGGATCTTTCCGAAACCGTCCGCAATAAACTCTCAGCCAAACTATCGCCCAGCGTCCGGACCATTGCCGGCCTGAACAACCCCATCGATCTGACCGGCAGCGCCGTGGATGATGATTTTGTGACCGCCGTGGAAATACTGAGCGGGGTGCCGGACATCGAGTGCGTCATCATACTGCTCCTGCCTTATTCCCCGGGGATCACCTCCGATCTCGGGGCCAGGCTCAGCCAGGTATATCGCAAATGCGGCAAACCGCTGGTGGCCTATGTGCCCCATCTTGAAAAATATCGCATGTTCATCGAAGGTTTCGAGTTAAATCGCGTCCCGGTATCCCCATCCATTGAAGGGGCCGTATTGATGGTGGAAGCCATGAGGAGGTGCCGCGCGTGCTGAAAAAAAGTGTCAGAGACATCCTCTCATCCTCCCGCAAACAGGGCTGGGTCATGGAGCCCGAAGCCAAGCGTCTGTTGGCGCTGGAAGGTCTGGCAGTGCCCAAATTCACCTGGAGCACGGAGCGGGACGAGGCCCTCAGGGCGGCTCAGGATATCGGGTATCCGGTGGCGGCAAAAATTGTCTCGCCCGCCGTCCTGCACAAATCCGAGCGCAACGGGGTCGTAACCAACATCAACAGCGACCAGGCGCTCGGGGCCGTTTATGATCGCTTCAGCGCCTTGGAGGGTTTTGCCGGCATACTCATCGAAGAAATGCTTGCCGGAATCGAATTGATCGTCGGCGCCAAAATCGATTATCAGTTCGGTCCGGTGATTTTGCTGGGAATCGGCGGAACCCTGGCGGAAATTTATCAGGACACCAGTTTGCGGATGGCGCCGCTGATGGAAAAAGATGTCGTTTCCATGATCCGGGGTCTCCGGGCGCATCAGCTCCTGGAAGGCTTCCGGGGGGCTGCGCCCGTGAATTTGAAGAAATTAACCCGGCTGATGATGGCATTTTCCCGCCTGGTGATGAAACTTGAGGACCTGATCGAATCCATCGACCTGAATCCGGTCATGTGCTCTGCCCGGACGTGCGTGATTGCGGATGCCAGAATCATATTGAGCGGGTACGCCTGAAGTATCCAAGGGGTCAAGTGAAATGCCATATGATTAATTTGAAAGTCCGGAAATTTTTTATTAACGCTGACAGGTTGCATGCTCCGGGGAGGAAAAAACAATGATCATCGGCGTGCCTGCAGAAATAAAAGACAACGAATACCGGGTCTCACTGACACCCGGCGGTGTGAAAATGCTGGCCCACCACGGCCATCAGGTGCTGCTGGAGTCCGCCGCGGGTCAGGGCAGCGGGTTTTCCGATGAGGAATATCGACACAGCGGCGCTGAAATTATTTCCGGTGCGCACGACGTGTGGGGCCGGGCCGAACTGGTGGTCAAGGTAAAGGAGCCGGTTTTTTCCGAGTATGCCTACCTGCGGGACGGGTTGATGCTCTTTACTTTCCTTCACCTGGCCGCCGATGAAAAACTCACCCGGCAACTGCTCGACAAGGGCGTTACCGGCATTGCCTATGAAACGGTGGCGCTGGACAACGGCCATCTGCCCCTGCTGATGCCCATGAGTGAGGTTGCCGGCCGCATGGCGATACAGGTGGGCGCCCACTACCTTGAAAAAATGAACGGCGGGCGCGGCAAGCTGCTGGGCGGCGTGCCGGGCGTGCGGCCCTGCGATGTCGTGATCATCGGCGGCGGATCCGTGGGGACAAATGCCGCCCAGATGGCCCTGGGCCTGAATGCCCATGTGATCATCATCGATAGGGATCTTGACCGCTTGCGCTACCTTACCGAAATTCTCAAGGGCAATCTGACCACCTTGAGCTCCAACCCCCTTAACATTTCCTTAAGTGTCCAGCGGGCGGACCTGCTGATCGGGGCCGTGTTGATACCCGGGGCCAGGGCCCCGCGCCTGGTGACCCGGGAAATGATCCGCACCATGCACCCGGGCAGCGTGGTGGTGGACGTCGCCATCGACCAGGGCGGCTGCATCGAGTCCGTCCGGCCGACCACCCACAGCGACCCGGTGATTCTGGTGGACCATGTGATCCACTACGGGGTCACCAACATGCCCGGCGCGGTGCCGCGCACCTCGACCTATGCCCTGTCCAATGCAACGCTGCCCTACATCCTGCTGCTGGCCGACAAGGATTTTAAAGAGGCGGCCCGTTTAAACCCGGCGCTGGCGCGCGGTGTCAATACCTATCAGGGCCGCATGGTTCACAAGGCGGTTGCCGAAAGTTTCAACCTGCCCCATCATTGCCTGTCCGACCTGTTACCATGACGGGCCGGCCGGCGCTAATCCAGCCGTCTTAGGACCAGGGCCGAGCGGCTCGGCAGATAAAGGCTTAAAAAATGCCGCCCTGATTTTCCATGCGCTTCGGACAGGGTCATATGATGCTGATCCGGCATTAATCGTCCGTGGCCGCCGTAGCGCGGGTCGTCACAATCCAGCACCATGGCGTATTCTCCCGGCGGGGCATCAAAACAGTAATCCGTAAAGGATCTGGCCGGGTGAAAGTTGAAGCTGAAAATAAGGCCCTGGCGTTCAAAAATCAGGACTTTGTCCGCTGCATGCTCGTACATCAACCGGGGCCCGGATTCCAAGATCCGGCAGGTTTGTACCAACGTCAGCATATCCCGGTCAAACCGGGCCAGAAAATGATATTTAAGACCGGCGTCATCCGCCAGGTTCCACTGCCGGCGGGCGAACCGGAAAGACCACTGATTCCCTGCGCGCGGAAAATCAATCCATTCGGGGTGCCCGAATTCATTTCCCATAAAATTAAGATACCCGCCGCCGGCCGTCGCCAGGGTGATCAGGCGGATCATCTTGTGAAGCGCCATGGCCCGGTCTACCCGGATATCCTGATCGTGAACCCGCATGTGCTGATAAATACGATCGCCGGCCAGCCTGGAGATGAGGGTCTGGTCTCCGACAATCGCCTGGTCATGGGATTCGGTATAGCTGATGGTCTTCTCATCCTGTCTGCGGTTTGTCAGCTCATGCCACAGATGCCCCATGGGCCAGTTTTCATCCGGTGTGTCCTTAACCAGCCGTATCCAGTAATCCGGGATCCCCATGGCCAGTCGCCAATCAAAACCGATGCCCCCCCGGGCGCAGGCAACCGCCAGGCCGGGCATCCCGCTGACATCTTCGGCCACGGTGATGGCCGCCGGGTTCACCTCGTGGATCAGACGGTTTGCCAGGGCCAGATAAGTCAGGGCGTCTTCGTCAACGCTGTCGTCGAAATAATCCTGATACGACGTAAAAGCCCTGCCCAGGCCGTGATGGTGATAAAGCATGCTGGTGACCCCGTCAAAACGAAATCCGTCCACGCGAAATTCATCCAGCCAGTAGCGGCAGTTGGAAAGTAAAAAATGCAGCACCTGGTGCTTGCCGAAATCAAAGCAGCGGGAACCCCAGGCCGGGTGATACCCCCGCGGCCCGGCGTGAAAGTACTGATAAGAGGTGCCGTCAAAAAGGCTGAGGCCCTCTGCCTCATTGGAAACCGCATGGGAATGCACCAGATCCATGATAACCCGGATGCCCGCAAGATGGGCCGTATCGATCAGTTCTTTAAGGTCCTCCGGTGTCCCGAAGCGGGACGAGGCGGCAAAAAAATTGGAGACGTGATACCCGAAGGAGCCATAATAGGGATGTTCCTGAAGCCCCATCAGTTGAATGGTGTTGTAACCGGCGGAAATGATGCGCGGCAGCACCCGGGCGCCAAACTCCTGATACGAGCCGATCTTTTCTTCGTTCTGGGCCATGCCCACATGGGCCTCATAAATGAACGGCGGGCCGTCCGCACCCGCAACGGCGCCCTGTTTCCACCGGTAGGAAGCCGCCGGCCGCCAGACCTGGGCATTGAATATTAAGGTCTCAGGGTCCTGCACCGCGCGCCGGGCATAGGCCGGAATCCGGTCGCCGTGCCCCCCGCCGGGCCAGTATATCCGCAGTCGATAGAGATCGCCGTGCGACATCGCGCCGGAGGAGAGGCGGATCTCCCAGGTTCCTTCCGGGTCTATGCGCTCCAGTGCAAAGGTTTTTTTTTCCTGCCAGCCCGTCATGTCCCCGATGAAATAAACGGCAACGGCATTGGGCGCCCACTCCCTGAAAACCCATTCACTTTCCCGGTAATGCAGCCCGAAGTACTCGTGGCCGGCGGCAAACCCGGGCAGGCTCATCCGGCCCCGGGTCAGCAGATTTTCCGTGGCGCGGATTTTCTCAAAGCGCCGCTGGATGACATCCTGGTAGGGATTGAGGAGGGGGTCGCTTTCAATAAATTTCATAACCTGGATATTGATCTGCACGGTTCAATGCCTCTGACAATGACAATGTAAAGGAAGAAATATGGATTGACTTAAAACGACGCCTTCACTTTCTCCTTCAGGACCTTGCCCATGGTATTGCGGGGCAGCTCTTTGACAAACACAACCGCCTTGGGGCATTTCCAATCGTGCAGGTGCCGTTTGCAGGCGGCCTGAATTTCAGCCGCGCCCACCTTGCTGCCGGGCTTTTTCACCACGGCGGCGACGACCTTTTCCCCCCATCTTTCGTCCGCCACACCCACGACGGAGGATTCCGCCACCCCGTCAACCTGGTTGATGACCGCTTCAATTTCCTTGGGAGATATGTTCTCGCCGCCCGAGATGATGATGTGCTTGATGCGATCGGTCAGATAAAAATAACCGTCCGCATCCGCATGCCCCAGGTCGCCGGTCTTGAACCAGCCCCGTTCAAAGGACCTCGCCGTTTCTTCCGGCTTGCGCCAGTATCCCGGGGTGATGGCCGGGCCTTTGAGCCACAGTTCGCCGGTCCTGCCGGCAGCTGCCTGCGCGCCGGTAACCGGGTCCACGATTCTGACGGCCAGGCCGGGCAGGGCCATGCCGATGGACCCCGGCTTTCGCCGGCCGCGCAAGGGGTTTGAAAAATTCATGCCGGTTTCCGACATCCCTTCCCTTTCCACCGGCTCTTTGCCGAAAACCCGGCCGATGCGTTCAAAGTCGGCCGGCTGCAGCGGCGCGGATCCGCAGGTCCAGAGGCGCACGTGATCAAAGGAAGGCAGCCGGGCGCCTAAAAAGGCCATCAGTTTAACGTACATGGCCGGCACCGCCATAAACACCGTGCAGGCGGCGAAGTTGTCTTTTCTGCTCAGGGTCTCAATCACCCTTCCGGGCGAAAACTGATCGAGCATGACCGTGTGCGCCCCGGCCAGCAACGCGGTGTGCAGGGCAAAACCCAGCCCGTGGACATGAAACAGCGGCAGGGCATGGCACAGCACGTCAATATGGCTGATTTCCCATATCCCGATGACGTTGCGGGCGTCGTGGATCAGGTTTGCCTGGGTCAGGACCGCGCCTTTGGGCTGGCCGGTGGTGCCCGAAGTGTAAATGATGAGTCCGGCATCATCGGCGCTGATTTCCGGGGGGATAAAATTTTCAGCAGCATGCCGGCCGACATTTTCCTCCTGGTACGGCCTGCGGGTGTCGACCGCCAGAATTTTCAAGCGGGGCTCCAGCTCCCGGACAAGTGCCTCGCTTTCGGGTTCCAGCAAAATCGCTGCGGCATCCGCGTCCTGCAGCAAATAGGCCATCTCGGATTTTTTGAATCCGGGATTCAACGGAACGGTCACGGCGCCGATTTTTTGCAGGGCCAGGTGGGCCACCACAAACACCAGTGACTTCCGGATGAAAAGGATGACCCGGTCGCCTTTGACAACCCCCAGGCCCTGGAAAACGCCGGCCATGCGGCTTGAATCCCGCTGCAGCTGCCCGTATGAGATCTGTGTCTCCAGGCCGCCGTCGCGCAAAAACGTGATCGCCGGTTTATCAGCGCGGGCTGAAAAGGTTTCCACAAAACAATCCGCGAGCGACTTGTATCTCATATTGGCACCCACAAATTAATAATCATCCGTCTTCAAACCCGTCCGTTTTCCAGTTCCGGAGCACCTTCTGCTGAATTTCCTTTGGCCACATGGTGGCAAACGAGGAAACTTTCGGCACCCATTCTTTCGGCCAGTCCGGCGGCCAGGTGGCATCGATGAGGATGTGGGCGCCGTCTCCGATTTCACGTTTTTCCGGGGTGTAAAAAGGCATAAGGCGCGAGGTGTACACGTGTTCGACGGGCCAGATGTCCCGCACCGGATGCCCCCGGGTGACCATGGCCCAGGTCAGTTGCCCGAGGTTGGTTACATCCACGTCCTTGTTGACCAGCACCACATAATCCGCATATCGTCCTGATTTGATGGACCACAGCGCCATGGCCAGCCGGCGCGGATACGTCACGTCGGGAACATCGGTGGATATGGCCCAGAGGTGACAGGCGGTCTCGGGAACCGCGTAAACCGCATCTACGGGAAAGCCCTTGATGTCGCGCAGTTCTTCCAGGGCCTCGGCGGCCAGGGTGACCGAGTCGATGATGTGCACATCATCAATGGGCGTGCCCAGAGAACTCATGGTGATAATCGGGTTGTCCCGATGGGTGACGGCCCCAACGGTCAGGACCGGCCGCGGGTTCTTGCCGCCGGCGCAGTAGCCCGTGTACTCGCCGAAGGGTCCTTCAAGTTGGCGGGCTTTCGGATCGATGGTCCCTTCCAGAACGATTTCCGCCGTCGCGGGAACGTAAAGGTCCACGGTTTTACAGCGCACCAGATCCAGGGGTTCGCCCCGCATCGCACCGATAACATCCGCCTCATTGACCCCCTTGTCCAGACTTGCCGTTCCCACCAGAGGGGTCACCGGTTCGGCGCCGATGACGGCGGCAAACTCCATGGGGCGGCCCTGGTCGGCGAACTCTTTATACTGCTGGGAAAGATGTTGCAGCAGCCCCAGGTTGATCCCCACATGGTTTTTGTCATGGATCATGAGACGGTACATGCCGTAGTTGGTCCAGCCCCCCTGAATGTCGCGGGTGATCACGACCCCCCAGGTTCCCAGGTAGCGGCCGCCGTCGCCTTCATGGATATAGGGCGCGGGAAGCTTGTACAGATCCACATCCGGGCCCGTGGTCACGTTTTCCTGACAGCTTCCGCTGGCGACGATCCGGGGCGGGATCCGTTTTTTCTTTCTTTCAAGGTAAAAGGCGACAATTTCCTTCCATGGCGTGTCGATGGGCAGGCTCAGGCTCAGGGCGAGACGGCCGTAGGTGTGTTTCGTCCCCATGCCGTTCGGGGCGCCCAGGATGCGATAGCCGGGATAACCCTTAATATTCTCAAAAAGCGGAGCCGGCCCCTGGGTCTCGTAAGACCTCCGGGTAATGGCCCCGGCTTCAAGATTCCAGTCCACCTCACGGTTCAGGCGTAGAAGCTCCCCGTGCTTTTCAAGCGCATTCATCCACGAACGCAGATCAGGATAAGCCATAATTTTCTCCAGATTTGTAATGAGGATTGAAAGAAATACCTTACCGAACTTTGGCAGCGTTCCATTTGGCGGAATGCCCATCGAATTCATAGGTCCCTTCCATCGTGCTGCCGCTCACGCGGCCGGTGTAGTTGGCATTGCCGACAGTGAAGGTAATCAGATCACCGCTGAGCGTGCCATTGGTGACCGGCACGGCATTGGCGCCCGAATGGAGCGTTCCAGAAAACATCTGAAATTCCTGCTTGAGGGTGAGTTCCCCTTGCGCAAGTCTCCATGTGCCTTTCACGTTTGCCGGCACAATCCAGGAATAAGCAGTGTCAAACGTTTCGCAGTCCTGGGTGTCGAGCACAGAGATGGTCTGGTCGGGTTTCCATTCTCCCATGGTAAAGGAATTCGAGACGACGCGGGTCCCGGGCTTTAAAGCGAGAATCTGCGGGCGAAGCTTCAGGTTGAGGTCCTCCAGTAAAAACATCGTAATAACGGTAGCTTGTGTGAAATCGCTCTCAAACAGATCTGCCTGGACGAATCGGGCTTTGTCAGTGAGGCCCGCATTGGCCGCATTTTCCTTCGATAAGGCAACCATCCGGCCGTCGTATTCGATCCCCAGCGCGCGCGCGCCACGCTTGGCAGCCGTGATAACAAGCCGACCGTCGCCGGAGCCGAGGTCGATCACATAATCTTGCGGGGTGACTTTTGCAGTGTCGAGCATTTTGTCCACCAGCACCTGACAAGTCGGGACCCATTGCACGTCCTTGCCCGCCTGGTTAACCTCTGGCTGGTATTCCGAACTTGCCGCCCCCTGCGCGAATAAACCTGCGGCGATGACGGAAAAACAAAATACTAACAGGAACAGACGCACGAAACGGCAAGAAATCATATTTTTTCTCCTTTTATTGATTTTGTCTAAGTTAGGAGTTATTGGTCGGGGCGAGAGGATTTGAACCTCCGACTTCCTGCTCCCAAAGCAGGCGCGCTGCCAGGCTGCGCCACGCCCCGATTCAACAGGCTCCTATCATAGTCTGCTCATCCCAACAAGCCTGAAAATGAAGTTACCGGGCTGATTTTGCAAAAAAATCATCGATCCCCTCCCGAATGCCCCGTGCGAAATGAGACAACGCTTCCGGATCATTTAAGCGCTTTTCTTCCGTCGGATTGGTTAAATAACCCGTTTCAATGAGCACGGCAGGCATATCGGCGCCCTCCAGGACCATCAAGGGGGCCGATTCAATTGTACTCTTGAAAAATTTTCCCCGGTCCGAAAAGCGTTTTTTTAACGAATCCGCCAACGCCGAGCTTGCAGTTAAATGCCTGATTTGAATTGAATTCCATGGCAGAACGACGCTGTCTTCAACTGCTTTTACAGGCCCGCTTCCCAGGACCGGCAAGGCACTTAAATTTTCTTTGAAAAAAAATATATTTATGCCCCCGGCTTTATGCAGAAAACTTCCTCCGGTATGGATGCTGATAAACACATCGGCTTTCATATGATTGGCCAAAGCTGTCCGGCTGAATAAGTCCAGCCCGTAATCTCCCGTTCGTGTCAGAACGACTTTATATTTTCCCTCAAGCTCTTTTGCGATCAACCGGGAAAGGATCAGGGAGACGGTCTTTTCCAGGCTGCCGTCCGGCCCGCGAACCCCGGCATCGCTGCCCCCGTGACCGGGGTCGATGACCACGGCGGGTTGATTTTCCGGAAACAAGGAATCCTGGGCGTATCCGTCGGGGGCAAATGAAAGAAATATCAATACCATGATGATCTTGAAACCAGACAAGGGCCGAACCAGCCGATCTGATTGATAAAAAAACAGCATATTAAACACCTTCGTCAATTTTCCTTGACACCCAACTGGTTTGATAATAAGGTTTCGCCAGAATGATTTTTATTTAACCTGGGGCGGATGTCAAGCTGAAGTTTTTTAAAAAAATATCCTTAGCGAGAGTGGCGGAAATGGTAGACGCACTGGACTTAGGATCCAGCTCTGGCAACAGATTGGGAGTTCAATTCTCCCCTCTCGCACCACTTGAGAACGAAGATACGGTGACCGGGAATAATAATTTATTTCCGGCGCTTGATGGATAAGGAAAGGAATATCATGCAAGTTACGGTTGAAGATCTGAGTAGCGTAAAAAAGGTTCTGCACATTGAAATCCCTGAAGGCGACATTGTTCCTGAAATAGATAAAGCCTACAAAAACTTGATGCAAACCGTGAAAATCAAAGGGTTTCGCCCCGGCAGGATACCCCGGTCGGTCGTGGAAAGAAGGTTTAATAAAGACGTCCATGCGGATGTGATCAGCCAGTTGATCCAGCGTACCCTGTTTGATGCCATCAAGGAGCACGACATCAAGATTTTAGGAAACCCTCAACTGGACCCGCCGGAGTTCACCGGAAAAGGCCCCTATCAATATGATGCAACCATCGAAATAAAACCCGCAATGGATGATATTGAATTCAAAGGCCTAAACCTGGAAAAGACCCTGTATCAGGTCAGCGAGGATGAAATTGAGCAGCAGCTTAAAATGCTTCAGAAAAACATGACCCAGCTGATAACCGTTTCCGGGAAAAGACCGGTTCAGGAGGGCGATGTCGTTCTGATCGATTATGAAGGCGCCAAAGACGGCAACCCCTTTCCCGAAACCAAAAAGAAAGAAAATATTTCGCTGAAAATCGGAGACGGCACGATCACCAGGGACTTTGACAATCAACTCATCGGCCTGAACCCGGGCGACAACAAGAATTTCAAGCTTCTTTTCCCTGAAAAATATTTCAATGACAAGCTGGCAGGGCTGGAAATCGACTTTCAGGTCAACCTCAAAGAGATCCGGGAAGAACTTGTCCCTGACATCAACGATGATCTTGCCAAGGAGCTCGGCCAATTTGAGACGCTGTCGCAATTGAAAGACGAAATCAGGAACAACCTTTCCAAAAGCCTGGAAAAGCGGGCGGAGCAGGAACTGCATGAACAGATATTTCAAACGCTCATCGGCCGGAAAGCCTTGGAAGTCCCGCAGATTCTGGTTGACTACGAACTGGGACAGATTTTGACGGACGCCCAAAGAACTTTTGCCCAGTATAACATGTCCTTTGAACAGGCCGGTATCACCCGGGAGGCACTCATTGAAAAATACCGGGATGCCGCGGAAAACCAGGTTCGGCGGTATCTGATTTTAAACAAGATTATTGAGCAGGAAAATATGTCTCTTTCGGAGCAAAACCTGGAAGACGGATTCCGCGAGCTTGCCGAAAATAGCAATCAACCTGCAGCTCAAATTAAGAATTATTACACGCAAAACGCAGATAAACTGGAAATTATTAAACAAACCTTACTTGAAAAAGAAGCCATGAAGCTTATTATTGACAACAGCATCACCAAAGAAGTAGCACCGAAATCGAAACCCGAAGCAGGCCTGACCAACAAAGAACCTGACGGAACGGAAACTTTAGAACACTGTGAATCGTAAAGGAGAAAATTTGTGCCACTGATACCCATGGTCATCGAACAGAGCAGCAGAGGAGAGCGCGCCTACGACATTTATTCAAGGCTCTTAAAGGACCGGATTATTCTGCTGGGAACCGCCATGAATGACGAGGTCGCGAATCTGTTGGTCGCCCAACTGTTATTTTTGGAATCGGAAGATCCGGACAAGGACATTAACTTTTATATCAATTCACCCGGAGGGGTGGTCACGTCAGGGCTGGCTGTGTACGATACCATGCAGTACATCAAACCGGACATTGCCACGGTATGTATCGGACAGGCCGCCAGCATGGCGGCTCTTCTGCTGGCTGCCGGCACACACAAAAAACGCTACTCGCTGCCCAACTCCAGAATTTTAATCCATCAGCCCATGGGAGGCTATCAGGGACAGGCATCGGATATTGCCATTCAGGCCAAGGAAATTCTTCGAATGAAGGAAACACTAAACCATATTCTTGCCAGGCACACGGGAAAGGATTTAAGCCAGATTCAAGTTGATACGGACCGTGACTACTTCATGTCCAGCGAAGAGGCAAAAAATTATGGCATCATAGATCATGTCATCGTCAACAGGGATGATCTGGAGAACATCGAAGAAATGGAGGGATAAATGCCAAAAAAAGAGGATACAAACGATAATCTCTTTTGCTCATTTTGCGGCAAGAATCAGAAAGAGGTAAAAAAACTCATCGCGGGCCCGGCAGTCTATATTTGCGACGAATGTATACAGCTGTGCAGCGAAATCGTTGAAGAAAAAAATGAAAAAAAAGAGGCTCAGAAAGAACTTATTCTGATTCCAAAAGAAATCAAGGCCATGCTGGATGATTATGTCATCGAGCAGGAATCGGCAAAAAAGAATCTCGCTGTTGCGGTTTACAACCATTACAAACGGCTTAATGCCTCGGTCAACACCGGCGATGTGGAAATCCAAAAAAGCAATATCCTTTTGATTGGTCCGACAGGTTGCGGGAAGACTTTACTGGCCCAGACCCTTGCCCGGTTTTTGAAGGTGCCCTTTACCATAGCAGACGCAACCAGTTTAACCGAAGCGGGATATGTTGGCGAAGATGTCGAAAACATTATCCTTACCCTGCTCCAGAATGCGGACTATGACGTTGAAAAGGCCAAACGCGGGATCGTTTATATCGATGAGATCGACAAAATCGCCCGAAAGTCGGAAAACCCCTCCATTACCCGGGATGTTTCCGGCGAAGGCGTACAGCAGGCGCTGCTTAAAATCATCGAGGGAACGATGGCCAGCGTGCCGCCCAAAGGAGGCAGAAAGCACCCGCAGCAGGACTTCATCAAGGTCGACACCTCCAATATCCTCTTTATTTGCGGAGGGACTTTCACCGGCCTTGAAGATATCATCCGGCGTCGCATCGGGTCCAAGATGATGGGGTTCGGCGCTAAAATCGTCAAGCAGCAAGAGACATCCATCGGTGAAACCCTTAAAATGGTGCAACCTGAGGACTTGATAAAATTCGGATTGATTCCGGAATTTCTGGGCCGTCTGCCCGTTATCTCCACCCTCGATGAGTTAAGCGAGCATTCTCTCACCCGGATTCTGACCGAACCCAAAAATGCGCTTCTCAAGCAGTACGCGCAACTTTTCGAAATAGAAGGCGTCAATTTAAGACTCACCGATAGTGCAATTTCCGCTATCGCAAAAGAGGCTGTAAAAAGAAAATCAGGCGCCAGGGGACTGCGTGCAATCCTGGAATGCTGTATGCTGGACATAATGTATGAGATCCCTTCCATCGAAAATGTCAAAGAATGCGTCATCGGCGAGGATGTGGTCTTGCGTCATGAAGATCCGATACTATTATATGAACAGACAAAGAAGCAGGCGTGAACACTTACTATATTAAATGAGCTAAACATATAAATACCATGGCCACCGTTTCGAATATTTCCACAATAGATATGTCGGATTCCTCCAGAATCATCATGCCGTTGTTGCCTTTGCGGGACATTGTAGTCTTTCCTCACATGGTTGCGCCACTTTTTGTGGGCCGGGAAAAATCGGTCAGCGCATTGACCGGCGCCATGAACGACGGCAAAAAGGTTTTTTTATCCACGCAAAGAAAAGCTGGCATCAACAACCCGCACGAGAAAGACATCAACACCATCGGATCCGTCGGAAACGTTCTCCAGCTGCTGCGGCTGCCCGATGGCACGGTCAAAGCTCTGATAGAGGGAAAGTATCGCGCACAAATTATTAAATTTATTCACAACGATGATTTTTTTCAGGTCGAGATCGAACCCCTGGTCGAACCCAGGGAAACCAACGCGGAGACGCTGGCGCTGATGCGCGCAGTCAATTCAAATTTCCAGGAGTACGCCAACGTCAACAAGAATATTTCAAAAGATCTGGTCGGTAATGTTGCCGCCATTTCAGATCCTTCTCAGCTGGCCGACACCGTGGCCGCCCATTTTACATTTAAGATCGAAAACAAGCAGCTCCTGCTGGAAACGATTTCTCCCTCCGACCGGCTTTCCCTGCTGCTCGATTTCATCAAGATGGAAATCGAAGTCTTCCGGATGGACGAGCGGATCAAAGGTCGCGTCAAAGAACAGATGGAAAAGACGCAGAAAAATTATTACCTCAACGAACAGATGCGGGCGATCCGAAAAGAGATGGGCTCGGAGGATGACCCCGGCGATGAGTTGAAAGAGCTTGAAAAACAAATCAAGCGGAAAAAAATGTCCAGGGAAGCCTCGGACAAAGCCAGGCTGGAGTTTAAAAAACTCAAGCTGATGACTCCCATGTCCGCGGAAGCCACTGTGGTCAGAAACTATATTGAATGGATGATCAGTCTGCCCTGGTTTTTTAAAAGCAAGATAAGAAACGACATTGACGAGGCCGGGAAAATCCTTAATGAAGACCATTACGGACTGGAAAAACCTAAGGAACGCATCCTGGAATACCTCGCGGTTCAAAGCCTGATCAAGAAGGTCCGCGGTCCAATTTTATGTTTCGTGGGTCCCCCGGGGGTAGGAAAGACGTCCCTTGCAAAATCCGTGGCCAGGGCCACGGGAAGAAAATTTATCCGTCTTTCCCTCGGAGGCGTCCGGGATGAAGCTGAAATTCGAGGGCATCGGCGCACCTATATCGGCGCTATGGCCGGCAAGATCATACAGTCCCTGAAAAAGGTGGGTGTGAACAATCCGGTTTTTTGCCTGGATGAAGTGGATAAAATGAGCATGGATTTCAGAGGCGACCCTTCCGCCGCCCTGTTGGAAGTGCTGGATCCTGAGCAAAATTACAGCTTTAATGACCACTATCTTGATGTGGATTACGATCTGTCAGACATTCTTTTCATCACCACCGCCAATACCCTGCCGGATATTCCGCTGCCTTTGCAGGATCGGATGGAAATTATCCGGCTGTCGGGATATACGGAATATGAAAAATACAATATTGCCGTTAAGTTTTTGATCCCGAAACAAATCCAGCTCAACGGGCTGAAAGAAAAAAACATTCAGTTTACAAGAAAGTCGATTCTTGTCATCATTCAGAAATATACGCGCGAAGCAGGGGTCAGGAACCTCGAGCGTGAAATCTCTTCCGTCTGCCGAAAGATCGTACGTGAATTCGTCCGGAAAAAAGGGACCCATAAGGAAACCACCAAAGTTACGGTTATGGCCTTGCAAAAATATCTGGGCGTGCCGCGTTTCAGGCATGGCCAGGTCGAGGTAACCGATCAGATCGGCACGGTTACCGGTCTGGCCTGGACCCAGGTGGGCGGGGAACTGCTTTCTGTTGAAACCTTGATTATGCCGGGCAAAGGAGATTTGATCATCACCGGCAAACTCGGCGATGTCATGAAGGAATCCGCCCAGGCCGCCTTAAGCTACGTTCGTTCCCGTGCCGATAATTTGGCCATTGAAGAAGAGTTTTATAAAAAATATGATGTTCATATTCACATCCCCGAGGGCGCTATCCCAAAAGATGGGCCTTCCGCCGGGATTTCCATGTGTACATCACTGGTATCTTCCCTGACAAAAAGAGCGGTGTTTCGGGATATTGCCATGACCGGCGAAATAACCCTCCGTGGCCGCATCCTGCCCATTGGAGGTTTGAAGGAAAAAATTCTGGCGGCCCACCGCGGAGGGATTAAAAGAATCATCATTCCCAAAGACAATAAAAAGGATTTAAAGGATATCCCCCAGAGCATATCCAAGCATGTCCAGATCATTCTGGCGGAACATATGGATGAAGTTTTATACCATGCACTGGTGTTGAAAAAAGGAGAAAATCTTTTTAAGAATAGCGACATTGCTTTAGAGATATTGTCTAAGGAAATCGAGCACAGACCCCCTTTAATCTGAAATTTTCCGGCCCGCCGGATCGGATGCATGGCACGTAACTTGCCGGGGAGGACCTTAAAAAATATATTCATCAGGCGAATGAAATATTGACATTTCATTCCTTATCTGATTAATAGTGTGCTTCTAAAAAACAAGGCGATCAGGTCAAGATGATTTGGGCGGGTAGCTCAGTTGGGAGAGCATCGGCCTTACAAGCCGAGGGTCACAGGTTCAAGCCCTGTTCCGCCTACCAAATTTAAAACATTTATCTATGAGAGCAGTTATTACCATTGATTATCCCGGGGGCGTAGTTCAGTTTGGTTAGAACGCCGGCCTGTCAAGCCGGAGGTCGCGAGTTCAAGTCTCGTCGCTCCCGCCAATATAATAAAGGGTTTAGGAGATATTCCTAAGCCCTTTTTTATTTCAGAACTTTTATTCCCCACATATTTCCTGAAAACAGAAGGTAGACTTCTACATTTCCGGCCTACGATCTGGACTGATACTCGGAACTACCAACAATGAACGCAGTGCTCGAGATATCTAAAAATAAACAGACCAAGAAGGATGGTCAGAAATACTTCGATGGAATTGATATCAAGGTGCCGCAGAACCGGGCATCGGGGAGGTCAGAATAATCCCTGAACGCCATAGAGAGCCTCCTACAGCGACGAACTGCGTCCCGGACC